>CAZIRG010000043.1:0-11070 GCA_964541505.1 uncultured Syntrophomonadaceae bacterium
TTGGAAGTTGGAAGTATACCCTGAGCATAATCGAACGGATTGGACGAGGTTTTGGAAAAGCCCTCGGAAGAATAAACTTTGGTAACTCCTGGTGTTTTTTTCTAACCTCTAACCTCCCACTTCCCACCTCCAATATACGTGGTGTTGCTGTAGCAGCTTAGCTAAGTAGTTACTTCAAATTATTCTGTAAAGCAAAACTATATATCTCTCTCCATGCTGTCAGAAATCAACTCCAGCCCTCGCCGCAGCTCCACCTCCTTATCTCCCAACTCTGCCTTGAGACTTTGGTTGAAAGCCACCAATGATTTGAAAAGTTCTGTCGCCAGGTTACGCCCTTTTTCTGTTAAATGCAACCTTACTATCCGGCGATTATTCTTATCGAAACCCCTCTGCACTACGCCCATTTTTTCCAGATTATCGGCCATAGTTGTCAGGGAAGAATTCTCTATTCGTGTCCGGTTGCTTATTTCCGAAAAAGTAATGCCGTCCCTCTCTAACAGAGCAAATAATATCAAGGACTGATGGAAATTTACACCAAAATGCCCCAGGTATTTCATCAAGTAACGCTCTATCTTTTTAGTAACCATCTTTAATTCATAACATATAAACCTACTAAAATCTTCCAACTTAATTCCTCCCCATATTGATTTATCTAACTAAAGTTAAGTATTCCCTTGCAGAGTAACAATTCCTGCTTGCAAGTAAAAGTTTTCATAATACAAAATTCCGGTTCGTAATTTTTGATTCGAAAAAAATCCTCCCTTACCAAAATCTCAAAATAGTGGTGCAGGAAGATGTTCGACCCGGGTTGCTAGGCTCAAGGTTCCCAGGTTCAAGGTTTTTCAACGTACATATAGCACTGATAACCAGTCATCAAGTCCAAACCTCCAAATACTTGTTAGCAATGTAGGTTAGTTGACTTCGGCAGTATAAACAGTCATCTAATAACATATTGCAGTATAAAATCCACTACAAAACTCAAAATTCTATGTAGCAAAGTCCCCTCTTCCTCTTCCCACATCCCCTTGTTTGCTTCCCTCGCTTCTTGCTGAAATAAAGTAAACATCTCAACATGCGGAGTATCGTCATCTATTACTTTCGTAACAGTAACCATGATCAGTATTATCTTTTTATCTTCGGGCGAGATGTTTCCTCGCTCAGATAAATCCTCATTAACTATTTTAGTAATAGTTTGTTCCAGAACTTCCCTTTGTTGACTGCTGCAACTCGCAAGAACAAAAGAAAACACCACTAAAATTATTATAAAAATCTTTTTTCTTCTCAACTAACCAGCACCTACCTTTTTCAAATAGCATTGCCTTTCTTGTCATTTCTTGCTATACTTACAATAGTATAAATCGAAAACTAACATTCGTCAGTAAGCATAATAACAAAAATTGGCTGATACAATACCATTATCAGTTTGCAGTTTACATCTTAGAGGCAAGGCTTAGTTCCTTTCCCCACTTCCGTCACCCTACCCAGTCCCTGTCAGCTAGTAACTGACAACTAACAACCGCCAACTGTTAACTGGTAACTGATTTTGTAGGAGGTAATATCTTATGAAAAAATTTTATATTAGTGCTGACATTGAAGGAATCACTGGTGTAGCTCACTGGGATGAAACATCTCCTGGTAAAAGTGACTATAATGAATTTCGTCAATTAATGACCGACGAAGTTGTCACCGCAATTAAAGCCCTGAAAGAAATAACCACCTGTGAAATACTAGTAAATGATGCCCACGGCAATGGCAGGAACATTATTCTTGGTAATATTGACGCAGGTGTAAAAATTTTAAGGGGGTGGAGCGGTCACCCTAATTCTATGGTAGACAAGCTTGATGAAACCTTCACTGCTCTTATCTACATAGGCTATCATGCTAAAGCATATTCAAGCAGTAATCCACTGTCTCATACCTTAAATAGTAGCAAGATACATAAACTCTCAATTAATAATACGATTGCAAGCGAGTTCACTGTTCATTCCTACTTAGCTTCTTATTACAAAGTGCCGATTATATTCCTCAGTGGTGATTTAGAAGCTGCCCTAGAAGCAAAAGCCATTAACCCCTCCATGGAAGTTGTTGCCACTAAAGAGGGCATTGGCGATGCGGTGCTTACACGTTCTCCGCATGAAGTTAGGGAAGAAATAAAAGAAAAACTCTCCGCTGTTGCCGGTAAAATTGATGATTCTATGATAATTCCTTTACCTGAGAAATTTAATTTAGAAATAGAATACACAAAAACACAATTTGCCTATAAAAACTCATTTTACCCCGGAGTTTCACTCCAAAATCCTAAAACTATTCAATTTAGTGCCACTGATTATTTTGAAGTAATGCGTTTTTTGGCCTTTGTTACTCTTTAAACCCTTCAATTAAAGGTTAAGAGGGATTTCTTTGTCTCTTCGTCAGAAAGCAATATCTCATCTCCTCCCCCAAAAAAACGTCCCCGTGCCGTCATCCACACAGCACCATAGTACATTTTGGCAGTTTACTCCTTACAAAGAAAAATGCTCTTCCTTAAATTCTGCACGCCCTTTATATCTATCAGCTATAGATTGACGATACTGGCGATATACCTCCATATTAGCCGGGATGCCGTTTTCCCTTAAAGTGCTAATAATATTTTCAGCAGTAGGAGGGCAACCCTTTATCTGCACTGCTTTCTTTATCTTGGGATTATTGCGATTGGTTTTTATGATGCAATTACCAAAAAGAAACGTCTTTTCGTACCCCCCTCTAGAAAGCCTTTCTTTGCCGGAAAGAAACTCTATTTTAGGAAAAGGAGTACCATCATATGCTCCGATAACAAGAATAAGAAGCATATTGTTAAGAAACGAGCAGCCGGAACAAATAGTAACATCGTACTTAGGATAGTAGATTCCTGAAATACCCAAGCGTTCAAAAGCATTAGGTCCGGAATTATCTGCTTTCCACTCCCAGTCCCATTTCAAAAGTGTTTTTACAGAATTCAGAGATTCTCCTACAATTTCCAGATTACTGCCATCTAGTGGCAAGCCTTTTCTTGCAGCATAATCCTTCAGATATTCTATTTCTTCCGAAGAATACCCCAAAATTTTGCTCCCTATAACGTCAGCAGAAAACATGTCCGTAGAAGCAATAAGCACATCTGTCCGGTAGGCTTTCCCATTAACAGCGGGACCACGCTCCAGAGCATAAATACCGTCAATAAGAGTTACATCCGCATATAGTTTTTCGCCAAAACGAGAAATAAAGTCATCAAGGGGGATATTGATATTATGACAGAAAAACTTAGATTTTTTATCTAAACATCCCTTTAAATTTTTAAACCCCAAGGAAACTTTGGTGGAATTATGAGTTTTCAACACTGGTAAATTGATTATAAAGTCAGCTTCCAAAGCTTCTTGGGCAATATTCAGTTTAAAATCACCGAAATCTACTACCAAAAAAGAAGCATCGTTAAAATCCAATAACTCTACACCATATTTTTGTTGTAAAACATGGTAACCCAATCCTGCAAAGGCAAGCTTAACTCCCGTTCCCATGCTCTTATTTTCAATTGTACCTTCACCGATAGTTATATTTTCACAACCTGCCTCTGCTAAAATTTTTACTACTTCTTCTACTACTACAGAGGTGGTCACAACACCATACCTGGGATAGGGAAAAATTGCATCCCACATAACCAGATTAGGCTTGATCAATACCCAGTCAGAAGGTTTTAGTTTTTTGATTTTTTCTAAGCCTCCACATAACTCCAGTGCCTTTTTTATATTTTCTCGCTTATCGTTATATCTAACTATACTTACTTTATGTTTTTTCATCCACAGCTACCTCTCCTTAGAGCAAGCGGGGACAGTTCTTGCTTGCTTTTTCGCTCCTACCATCAGGTCACACGTTCAGAAACATACTTAACATATTGGTAATAATTGGTGATAAAGCACTATCCTTTAGAAATGCTCTCGAAAACAATCCTATCATCAATGTTTTCATAGTCATGCACAATATTGATTATATCTCTTAGCAATTTCCTTCTGGCACGGGCAACTTCTAGTACATCCGGCAACAATTTAACGTCTTCCAACCAGACGGCCAGATCAAAATCACTTCCCGGAAGTGCTCGCCCTGTAGCTTGCAACCCAAAAAGAATGGCTAAAGAAATATCGTGCTCCCGACAAAAAATATTAAAATCAGAACTATCAAGACCTGCCCGGCGCATCGCATCTACCACCTTCTCTAATTTGCAAAAAAGGTAATTGGAAAAGCCCCCGGAAGAATAAGCTTTGGTAACTCCTGGTGTTTTTCTAACCTCTAACCTCCCACTTCTCACCTCCAACACACGTGGTGTTGCTGTAGCAGCAAGGCTCAAGTAGTTACATTATTTGTTAAATTATTTGTTAATAAGTTCCTAACTTTTCACCTACTCGACCGTAACGCTTTTAGCTAAATTGCGTGGCTTATCGACATCGCAACCGAGTTTGACGGCAGCGTAATAAGCCAAGAGCTGCAAAGGCACTACAGATAGCACCGGTGAAAAAATCGGATGAGAGTTGGGGAGTGTAAAGACTTTATCTACCTCTTTTATTATCTCTTTCTTTTCCTTATAAACCAGAGCAAGAACGGTAGCGTCCCTGGCTTTTACTTCTTTAATATTGCTCAGTGTTTTATCATAGATATTCTTCTGTGTAACCAAGGCAATCACAGGCACATTTTTAGTAATTAGAGCCAAGGTGCCATGCTTAAGCTCCCCGGCGGCATAAGCCTCGGCATGAATATAAGATATTTCCTTTAACTTCAGTGCTCCCTCCATAGCCATGGCATGATCTAGACCTCGTCCAATAAAAAAAACGCTGCGGTGGGAAGAAATTTCTTCGGCCAAGGTCTCGGTTTCTTTTTCTTTTAATAGCACTTCTGCTACCAAGGAAGGTAGTTTCAAAAGGCCTGTAATTAAAGATTCTTTCTGTGCTATTCCTATTGTATCCCTGATTTCAGCCAAAAAAAATGATAAAAGATAGAGAGCAATCAACTGAGTAATATAAGCTTTCGTGGAAGCTACGGCTATTTCCGGACCTGCCCGGGTAAAAATAACGTTGTCAGCCTCCCTCGCCACAGAAGATCCTACCACATTGGTAATAGCTACTACACGGCAATTGAAGCTACGAGCCAGACGTAAAGCAGCTAAGGTATCTGCTGTTTCCCCAGACTGACTGATTACCAGAACCAAGGTCTTTTTGGTTAACAAAGGGTTACGATAGCGAAATTCTGAAGCTAAGTCTACTTCTACTGGCAGACGGGCTAAGTCCTCCAAAAGATGCTTGCCTACCTGCCCGGCATAAGAAGCAGTACCACAAGCCACAATATATATTTTTTCAATCTCCTTTAAATCTGCAAGACAATTCTCCAATTCCGGCAAGATTACCTTTCCAAAACTAGAATCAATCCTTCCCCGCAAAGTCTCTTTAATCGCCCGGGGCTGCTCGTGAATCTCTTTCAACATAAAATGGGGATACCCATCCATCTCTGCCGCCTGGACATCCCAAGTAACTTCCTCTATCTTTCTGGAAAGAATTTCTCCGCTTGAATTATAAGTTTTCACTTCTCTAGGAGTTATCAACGCTTTCTCACCATTCTCCAAAAAAATAACACGACGAGTATAATTTAAGATGGCCGGGATATCGGAGGCGATAAAGTTTTCTCCTTCACCACAACCTATCACCAGTGGGCTGTCCTGACGAGCGCAAGCCAAGACCTCGGGATGCTTACGACTCATAATTACTAGGGCATATGAACCTACCACTTTGGACATCACCTCATCAAGGGTAGCCAAAAAGTCTCCCTGGTAAAAATGCTCTACCAAGTGAGGTAAAACTTCGGTATCAGTTTCAGATTTAAAAATATGTCCCTCTGCCTGAAGCCAGTTTTTCAGTTCTAGGTAATTTTCAATGATACCATTGTGGACTACAAAAAAATCACTCGAGCAACAAGCATGAGGGTGGGAATTCTCATCACTGGGACGCCCATGCGTAGCCCAGCGTGTATGACCTATACCAATCTTTCCCACAAGATTGCCGTTAATTTTTCGCTCTAAAGCTTCCAGACGTCCTTTTGTTTTTATCAGATTAGCTGCTCCGTTAGACAATGTAGCAATGCCAGCGGAATCATACCCCCGATATTCCAACTTCTTTAAGCCTTCTATTACAACTCTGTAAGCAGAGTTTTTGCCTGTATAACCTACAATACCGCACATATAATCACAACCTCCTAATTGAGATGTGGGAGGTGAGAAGTTGGAGGTTGGAGGGGAACTCCTGACTCCTACTCCCATATTGTACCTCCTGTTCCAGATACGGAAAACAATCCACCTGAACCATTTTGTTCCGGCAATCACTTGCTGGCTTTGTAGGTTCTTTCTCGGTCGTGGACAAACCGGGAGGCATCCGCCGAAAATTCGATAAACCTCCACCTCGTCAACAGGAAGAAAATCTTCCTGCCCTGGCGCTTCTATAGAATTCTTCGCTGCATAAGTTCTCCTGACTTACTGCCCCATAAGCAAACGTGATAATCTGCTAGCTAACACCTTTCCCATTCCCAACCTCTAGTGCAACTTCTTGCCTCCCTTCCGGGCAACCACAAGGGTTTGCCCCTACTGAATTGGAGGTTGGAGGTGGGAAGTTGGAATGACCCCGGGGGTTACATTTCCAACTAACTTACCAACTCAACTTCCTTATCACTTATCACTTATCACTTATCCGGGCTCCTCCTCTCAATTCTCAATTCTCAATTCATCCTAATTCTTCCAAAACAGTCCTAGATAGATACTTTGTTATTTTATGCAACAAGACCTCGTCTTGACTCTCCACCATCACCCGGATTAAATGCTCTGTTCCTGATGGTCGAACAAGAACTCTGCCCCTATCACGCAATTCGTTTTCGGCTTCTTTTATAGCAATAGTAATTTTCTTGTTTTGCTCCCAGCCTTCTTTTGATTTAACCCGACAATTTTCTAAAGCCTGGGGATAGGGTCTAACAGCAGCAGACAAAGAAGAAAGAGGGGTGTTTTTAAACTGCATAACCTCCAGAAGCTTTAGGGCTGTCAGCAAACCATCCCCTGTAGTTGTATAATCTGAAAAAACAACATGCCCGGATTGTTCTCCTCCTAAATTATAACCACCCAACAGCATCTTTTCAACAACATAGCGATCTCCTACCTTTGTTCTGAGCAACTTCATACCCGCTTCTTCAGCTGCTACTTCAAAACCCATGTTACTCATAACTGTAGCCACTATAGTATTATCTTTTAGCTTTCCCTGCTCTTTCATATGTTTGCCGCAAAGATAGAGAATAAGATCACCGTCAACAACATTTCCTGTTTCATCCACAGCAATAAGCCTGTCAGCGTCACCATCAAAAGCTAACCCTATATCGGCTCTATTTTCCTTAACAGCTTTAGCTACAGTTTCAGAGTGCATAGAACCACAATTTACATTAATATTTCTACCGTCAGGATTAATATGAATAGCCTCCACTTCTGCTCCTAGGGAAGAAAAAAGCTCAGGACTCAACCGATAGCAGGCACCATTGGCACAATCCAAAACAACTTTTAAACCAGCAAAAGAGGTTTTTACTGTTTTTTTCAGATAAGACAAATATCTTTTTTCCAAATCAGCAAAAGCTTTTAATGTGCCTATATTCTCCCCTACCTGATAGGATAATTGGCTGATAGAGTTAAAATAAATATTTTCTATATTTTTTTCTAAAGCATCATCAAGTTTAAATCCCCTGGCATTGAAAAATTTAATGCCATTATCTTCAAAACTGTTATGTGAAGCCGAAATCATTATTCCTCCCAATGCATCTAGCTTCTTGGTTAGATAAGCCACCCCCGGAGTAGTAATGACACCCACCTTTACAATATCAACTCCTACGGCAGTTATTCCTGCCACCAATGCTCCTTCCAACATATCTCCGGAAAGTCGTGTATCTTTACCAATCACAAAAAAAGGAGAACGTGCTGGATTTTCTTTCTTAAAGTAGTAAGCTACAACCTTGCCAATATTAAAAGCCATTTCCGGTGTTAAACCTTCATTAACCTTTCCCCTTATACCATCAGTACCAAATAATTTCCCCACAATATCAATATCTCCCCCTTTTATCCTCTTATCCTTTTATCCTCTTATCCTCTATTTCGCTATGATTTCCACAGTTACCACAACTGTTTCGTTGTTCTCTCCCATCAATCCTGTTACTCCTGCAGGGAAAGTAACGACAACTTCTTTGATAATATTTTCTGTAGCTCCGGTAATATCTACGAACTCTGTTTCTAACTGCCATATACCCGCCAAAACTTCTTCTGCGCCCAATATCTTGATATAAGCAGGCAAAACAGAAACTTCCCCCGTTTTAAAACCTGCCGCAGGCTCTCCCTGCAAAGGAACATTTATGACGACTTCCTTTTCCGGTAATCTAATGGGAATAATCACTTCTACTGCTTCTGGAATAGGATCTACCCCAGGAACTGGATGTCCGTTCAAATCAAGAACTTGCAAAGGCAATGCCAGATTGATATCTCTAGAGGCACCATCTATATCTACAATTATCAAGATCTTCTCCACTTTTTCCACCTGTTGACGAGGACCTCGCACAAAAGCCTGTGGAGGCTTTATCTCAAAATCACCCATTACAAAACCCATTTTCGGTTCTCCTCTTATTTCAAGTTCTACAGGCATTTGAAGAGATATTATTTCATCAATTTCAACCTGAACCTCCTTGGGATTAAAAGCAGTAATACGAGTACCTCTGGGAGAACGTCCTTCTATGGGCACAGTGTGGGTGCCAGGGAGTTTGCCTCCCAGATCTACGTAAATCACCAATTCCTGCGTCCCCATAGCATCTAAAATTTCCTTATCTCCCCTTATATCTACATCGACATTATCAGGCGAACGGATAATCACCAGATGATCTGCTAGGTTTTGCCATGAAACCGGCACATTAACTATGGTCCTTCGCAGTTCCACACGCTGCTGATACTGCGCATCGCTGTTAACAAAAAGCCAAAAGAGTAAAGCCATGAAAAGAGCAGCTATTTTTAAAAAAGTCTTATTTTCTAAAATTTGTTCTAACATCTATAATGATCTCCTTTGCCAAAACTGCCAGAGATTAGTATCTGTTGCAAAAAGATCTGTCAGCATTTGCTTAAGAGTATTCTCATCTAAATAGCGAGTTAGTTTTCCGTCTACCGCCAAGGAGATGACGCCTGTTTCCTCTGAGACTATAACGCTAACCGCATCAGAAGCTTCGGAAACACCTAGGGCAGCTCGGTGTCTGGTTCCTAATTCCTTGCTCAAACCAGGGTTCTCTGTTAAAGGCAAATAGCAACCAGCAGCCAACACCTGACTGCCGCGCATAATAACGGCTCCATCGTGAAGAGGACTGCGAGGCATAAATATATTTATCAAAAGCTCTGCTGATATTTTGCCATTAATTTTTATTCCTGTTTCTACTAATTCTTTTAAACCCGTCTTTCTTTCTACGACAATAAGTATCCCTATTTTCTTTTTAACAAAAACATTAAGAGCTTTTAAAAGCTCCTTAAGCATAACATCGAAATCTACGGAATCTTTATAAAAATAATTAAAACGAGTAAAAATTCTACCTCTTCCCAACTGTTCCAATCCCCGGCGTAATTCTGGTTGAAAAACTACTGGAATAGCGAAAAAACCTACTGTCATCAGCTGCCTTAAAAGCCAGTTGATGGTATTAAATTCTAGCTGATCACTGATAAGAGTAGCCAAAAGAAGCACGGCTAAGCCTTTGAGTAACTGCTCTGCCCTGCTTCCTTTAATAAGGACAATCAACTTATAAAAAACAAAAGTAACAATAGCTATATCTAAAATATCCCGCCAAGAAAAGCGAGCCAGAACACTAATCACCTGCTGCCACATAAAATTCGCTCCTTCAACCTTTCAACCTTTATTCCTACTGCATCTACATCTATATCTACTTCGCTTTAGCGCTAAAAAAACCTGCTTTTTGAACAAAACACACATAATTTTTTTCACAGTTTAAAAGCTTTGCCAACCTCATAACCACATTGCGGGCAAGAGCTTTCATTGAAATCTTTTCGAATATTAAAACCAGTTCTGTCTACCAAAAGATATTTGCAGTAAACACAATAAGTATTGCTTCCTTCTTTTACATTTAAATTACCAATGTAAACATAATTAAGATATTCCAAGGCGATGTCTCTGGCTTGCCGTAAAGTTGCTGGTGGAGTAGGAGGTGGGGATTCCTTTTTGTAAGAAGGAAAGTAGCGAGAAAAATGTAAGGGAATATTCCTGCCCATCGCTCCTAACCAGCAAGCCAAAGCCTTTATTTCTGCTGGCGAATCATTCTCTCCTGGAATAATAAGATAAGTTATCTCCACATGGCAGCTCTGTAGAGAAGTTTTAACTGTTTCCAAAACAGGCTTTAAGCTGCCACCACAATTACGCTGATAAAACCTCTCCTGAAAAGCTTTCACATCAATGTTCATAGCATCAATAAAAGGAAGAAGTTCTTGCAGTGGCTTCTGATTAATATAACCGTTAGTCACCAGCACATTTTTCTTGCCAAGACTTCTAACTAGGGAAACACAATCCCGCAAATATTCATACCAAACAAAAGGCTCAGCATAAGTATAGGCTACTCCTAATTGCTCCTTGAGACGAGGATCATCCTGTAACAGCTGTTTAAGCTTCTCCGGAGATAAGATTGACATTCCCTCAACATCGCTCTGCACAAGCCGCCAGTTTTGACAAAAATCGCAAGAAAGGTTGCAGCCAGCAGTCCCTAAAGAAAGGATAAAAGAACCGGGATAAAAGTGGTATAAAGGCTTTTTTTCTATAGGATCCACAGCCATAGCCCCAATAGAGGCATAGTTAAGAGCGTAAAGATTCCTTTCTATATACTTTCTAGCTCGACAGATTCCCATCTCGCCTTGCTGAAAATAACACCTATGAGGGCAAAGGAGACACCTGCCGCCATCTTTTTCTTTTTTGAAAAATAAAGCTTCTTTAATCTCGCTCACCTCGTTTGACGAGTGACTAA
>CAZIRG010000044.1:0-10796 GCA_964541505.1 uncultured Syntrophomonadaceae bacterium
GTTTTAGATTATACACCACCCCGGGTCAAATGACCTAATGGTATTATATCATACCCGGCATACTTCAATTCAGCAGCTAAATGCCCTCCCATATTACTGTCTCCATAACCACCTGTGGCCGGTGATTTAGCCCCGAACTCTACCTTGCCGCCTCCCGGCACAAAATTGCCCGCTAAAGGTGCTGTAGCGATAACAACTTTATTGCCTTCACCCAACGGATCAGTACCCGGCTTGACTTCATCATATAGTATTTTAGCAACAAAACCCCTGCCGCCAATATAGTTACGAATCAGTTCCTCCGGAGTTTTCTCTGTAGTTATTTTACCTGAAGACATATCTATACGTAATATTTCCCCACCATAACCAAACAACATCTTTCACCTCCGTATTTTGCTCTTTTATTCAGAAACACTCAGTACTTTACGAGGACAGTACTCTATGCATTCGCCACATAAATTGCACTTGATAGGGACTCCCTCGGATCGATAAAGAAACATAGCTTTGCGAGGGCAGACATCCAAGCACAAATGGCAGGCCGTACATGCTTCTGCATCAATATGATACACTCCCTCTCGCAAAGAAATAGCTTCTACTGGGCAGACTTCTGCACATTCACCACATTGATCACAAACTGCAACTTCATAATTGCCTGGAGCAGGAAAGTTGCCGAAAACTCTTATGGCCGCTTTCCGGGGATTATTTTCCCCTGCATTGACCAGTGAACACAACAGCTCACAGGTTCTGCAGCCGGAACACAGGTTTGCTTGTACAAGCATTTTCATCTCACCTCCCCATCTATAATGGCAGCACAACGCCGCTACCAGATGAAACAGCTTTCTCGTAGATTTTTACAGCAGTCACCATATCAGACATGGCTAACCCCAAGTTCATAGTCACAATTCTATCTGTCTCTTTTCCTCGCCCTGTAATCTTACCGCTGACTATTTCCCCCAACTCACCTGCAACCGGCGGCATATCTTTAAAATAACCGATTTCTTTATAATACTCAAACTGACCAATATCATCTACATACAACTTCTCTGCCAAGTGCAATGCTTCCGGCTTCCAGTAAGAATCAAAATCTACCGGAGCTGCCAGTGCCCCTTCTTTGAACCAGCTTGCCTCAATGGTAGGCACAGGATTCTTTAAAATAGGTCCTGCTGTAACTACAATATCACTACCGCTAACGGCTTTTTCAGGGCTATCAACCGTTAAGACCTGTATGTTAAATTTTTTCTCCATTTCCAAAGCATACTGCCGGGAAATCTCCGGGTACAAATCATAGGCTAAAACTTTTTTAATACTAGGGCAACCAAGCAGCAAGGCTTCTAGATTAGTTCTGCCCTGCACACCGCATCCCAGAACAGCCACTACCTCGCTCGCAGGGCTGGCCAAGTATTTAGCAGCCAGTCCAGTAACTGCCCCCGTGCGCATAGCTGTAATCCAGGTGCAATCCATCACAGCTAGTGGCAAACCTGTTTCTGGACAGTTTAAGAGCAACAGACCGCTGATATAGGGCAAGCCTATTTTTTGATTCTCCGGATAACCACCGACCCATTTCAAGCCTGCTGCCTCAAATTTCGGCACCCAAGCAGGCATGGCATGAATAAAAGCGTCTTTTCTAGTATGAATACCCGGTTTAGGTGGCATTTCTACCTTGCCCTCAGCTTTTTCTGCAAAGGTCTCCTCCAGAACGACCATAATTTCAGCCATGCTTAGCCCCACTAGTTCCACATCACTTCTCGACAGGTAAAGTAACTCTTGACCTCGCTTCATCATAATTCCCCTTTCCTTGTAGTTCCTGCAAACCGTACTTACTTTTCTGACCAGCTTCCCCAGAACGAAGTTCTGCCAGTTCCTGACGATATCTAGCCAATAGCTCTGCCACTCCTTCAGTATACCCCAAACTGCAAGCAGCAGCCAAGCCGGCAATCCTGCCTTCTACCATGGCAATACTAGCCTCTTCTATACCAGCAACATCTCCGGCTACATAAATATGCGCTATACTGGTCTGCATATTCTCATCCCTCTGTGGAATATAGCCGCCAAGAGCCGGAATAAAATGCAATAAACACCCTGCCTGCCACAACAATTCTGTTAAAGGTGACAGACCAACAGCTAAGCAGATGGCATCAACAGTAAAATTTTTTTCTGTACCTGCTATTGTCTGCCAATTTTCATCCACACAACAAACAACGGCACCTTCTACAAACTTCGCACCGTAAGCCTTTTTGATTGTATGAGAAACAGAGATAGGTACTCCTAGCCGCCTGATCTTGGAAGCATGCACCAAATATCCCCCTATACGAGGGCTACCCTCAATAACAGCTGCTACCTCTACCCCAACCTGAAGCAGCTGGTAACTGACAATAAGACCAATATTACCTGCACCTATCATCAACACTCTAGCTCCCGGCTTTACACCATAAACATTCATTAAAGTTTGCACAGCACCTGCTCCATATATGCCTGGTAAGTCATTGTTGGGGAAAGGTAAAGTTTTTTCAGCACCACCGGTAGCCACAATAACCTTCTTGGCTCGTAAAGTAAAACTATGTTCATCCTTTTCTAGTAGAAGAATCCCGTCATCATAGTAACCCAAGGCTGTAGTATTGGATTCAAAAATAACCTTTCCAACGGTTTTCTGTAGCAGGTTTAGTAACTCACCAGGAATATCAATTCCCCTAGTGGCAGCATATTGATTTTGAGAGCCAAAGAACATATGCGTTTGCTTTATAAGCTGCCCCCCCCAAACAGGATTCCGGTCAATAACAGTCACTTCCGCTCCTCGTCTAACCGCTGCTAGTGCTGCAGACAAACCAGCTGGACCACCACCGATAACAGCTATATCAGTTTGTCTCATTGATTTTGCCCTTCCCTTCCTGCGTCTCTACTACCATACCTTCCTGCAAAAACACAATGCAGGTGCGCACATTGGAAACACCATTTACCTGCATCAGACAAGAAGAACAGTTGCCAATAGCACAAAAAAACCCACGCGGACGCTTCAATTTGGAACTATAGTTTAGAACCTTGATTCCGGCAGCATGAAGGGCTACCGCAATAGTTTCGTTTGTATAGCCCACCAATTCTTGCCCATTGAAACTAAATCGTACCTTTTCTCCTCTTTGAAAGTTGATAATCGGATGTTTCTCAATTCGCATTTTAACTCCCCCTTATAAAAACTTGTTGCAAAGCAGTTCCTACAAAGCACTTCCGTAAATCAAATTAAAATATAGGCAATTATTGTGCCAATTTTGCAGCACTCTTCCTTTATCATCTAAACAAACTGTTGTAATCCTGTTGTCATCATAATGTGCAAATGGAGGTTATATATGTCAGCCCTCCCTGCTGTCTGTAAAACAACTATGCAGCCACATTCTATCTCTTTCTTAGTAACCCTTTTGATCATTTCCTTCAGCACATCTAAGCCAGTCCTGATAACCCCGATATAGTTAATACTACATAACGGTAATTTACATCTTCAAACAACATCTCTTCTATCTTTTGTAACCAGTTCTACAGCCTTATTCGAGTACAGGATAAACAAAAAAAGGACTTCCAAGAAAAGGGTACAACCTACTTTTCCAGCCGGTCCCTACATTTATACCTAGCATAACCATTCTCTTCTCTCTTCTCTCTTCTTCAGCGCAGCCCAGCATCTTTCTTATTGTTTTTTCGTAACTACTCAGGTCTATAGAGCTGTTTTTAAAATTATCTCATGCGTTGCTCTCAAGCTGCTGCAGGAAATACCAAAGTGAGCATTGATTTTATTAAGCAGAAGGAAAAGTAAAGAAAAGCTGTAGCGCTAAAACAACTTAAGTTTTTAGCTTAATCAAAGAGAGAGAGCAGCGCTCTTTTAAAGAGAAGATGTGTCCTCTACCATCATACAAAACGGAATTTACAATAATATAAAGGTATTCAGCCTGTAGTATAGAATTTTATAAGTGGTTAGTATTTACCATTTGCCAGGTGCGAAAAGTGGCTGAAAATCTGAAAATCATGGATTCTTCTTTTAAGATTTAGAAGCTTGGAGAAGAGATGGATTTAATATAAAAAATAGAAAAGGGGATGAAGATGGAAGAGTTTAAAGGTGTACGTCTTTTTCTGTATAGTGCTTCTACGGCAGGCTTTGCCCTGCTAGATTCTATCTGGTTAACCTTTATGGTTGTTTTTTTCCTACCACCAAAAGAACTGGTAGCAGAAGGAATGGTTCTCTATATTTCCAATGAAACTTTCTTTGGTTTTATCACTATGCTCGGCGCAGTGACCCTGCTAGGCAGGATTGTAGACTCTATTGCAGATCCTCTGGTAGCCTTCTTAAGTGATCGCTCTAGAGCAAAATGGGGCAGAAGAAGGTCATTCATGCTTTTTGGCGGTCTTCCCCTGGCCATCTGTAGCGCACTATTATTTTTCCCTCCTGTCTTTGGGATCTCTTGGCTAAATGCCCTCTATCTCGCTCTTGTTTTCAGTCTTTACTTCATTTTTTTTACTATGTATGTTTGCCCCTATCTAGCACTGATCCCTGAATTAGGAACTACCGAAAAATCTAGGCTAAAGATAACCACAACTCAAGGATATTTCTCGCTACTCGGTTCTGGTGCGGTAATGATTGGCGGGCCCCTACTTTTAGACTTTTTTATGATCACAAATCCCCCGGCCATTGCCTATCAAAGAATGGTTATACTCTTGTCTGTTTTAGGAGCACTGTTTTTATACCTGGCAGTTTTTGCAGTAGATGAAAAAAAGTTTAGTAATGCGGTGCCAAGTAATTTTTCTCTTGCTAATTCATGGAAAGAAACTTTAAAAAATAAGTCATTCCAATGCTACCTTGTTGCTATCTTAGCCATGTGGTTTATTTTTACTGTTACTCGCTCTGCAGCTATTCATCTAGTCGTTACTCTGATGCAGGCTGATATTGCCATGGCTGCTACTTTATTTACACTCATTATTGTAGTTGCCGCTATATGTTTCCCTTTTGTCAGTTTGCTAGTAAAAAAATGGGGTAAAAAAACAGTGATGCTAGCTACGCTGGCTTCGTTTTCCCTGTTTTCATTGCTGATGGCTTTAACAGGACTAATACCGGTTAATCCCGTGACCTGGGGACTGATTGTAGCAGGGCTTCTAGGCTTACCGGTGGC
The DNA here is from genome assembly GCA_964541505.1 of uncultured Syntrophomonadaceae bacterium. Taxonomy (GTDB): domain Bacteria; phylum Bacillota; class Dethiobacteria; order PWVN01; family PWVN01; genus CAZLTH01. The sequence goes on from CAZIRG010000044.1 coordinate 5,142, forward strand.
CGTATTGCTAGTACTCCCCAACGTTATAGTGTCTGAGATTTGTGATGCAGATTATAAAAAAACTGGCGAGCGTAGAGAAGCTATGTATTTTGGCATACAAGGTCTTTTCCAAAAAATTAACTTAGGTCTGGCAACAGCAAGTCTAGCCTTTATGTTTGCCACTTTCGGGAAAGATATTGCCAATCCCCTCGGAGTAAGATTGTCTTTCGTTTTAGGGAGCATTGTCGCTCTAATCGGCATTATAGGTATGAGTCGATATGATGCCAGTGAATAAGTAGATAAATCAGCCTATGGCTGTACATGAATAAGTTAGGAACGAAATTGGAGATTATAGTCAGTAGAAGTAGCAGAGATTCGCTGTTTGTAAGATACAAAAACTAAAGGAGCAGTAGATAGTGCTAGTCATTTTATATCTATAATATTTAGGCATGCGTGTCAAAAAAGAACCGTCCCCGGTGACTCGCAGTTTGCAGTTTATAGGGGTTACGAAGGTTACTCCCCACTAAGCTTTATCACATTCTTAAAATATCTTCTAAGTCTATCCCTTGCTCTACAACAGTAACATGATCTAAACGGCTTACTTCTTTCTCCAATGAATGAGAAACATAGAGCTCTGCTAGGTGCAAGGTATTATGAATAACCATTACCCGCGGCTCTCTGCCTTGCAAGCGCAAACTGGCTAACCCTTTTTCTACAACTTCTCTAGCGGTAGGAAGTATAATCGGAAGCATAACTCGCTTGAGAAAATTTGTAGTAAACCCATTTAAATAGGTGACCTTAAAGTCAATTTTATCAAACAATTTTTGAGTGATAAAATCAGCCAAGCCTATGCCGTTGGCATTGCCATGCGAAGCGGCAGAAAGATCCAGAACTGCTAGGCGAGTAATGGAAGGTTTTGCCGGATCAGGAATCTCGTCCAACCTCAAACGACCGATTACATTTACATCCATTCCCGTACCGCTAAATTCTTTACCCATTTCTCGCACAATCAAAAAATCTAAGAAATCTACAGGCAACTTGGGTGAAAATTCCTTGGCTTTTAGCAGTAGCTCTCTATCTTTTTGTATAATTTCTTCTGCTGGAAAACCTTCCAGTATAGCTGTTTCTTCATTAGCGTTCTCAACAATAGCCAAACCTCCCAAAACAGGAAGCCTATTCAGAAGAAAGGTGCTTACCTCAAGCACGCACTTACCCATCTCCAGCGCTCCTGCAGCATGTGCCACTGCTGCCCCTTCTGTCCGTCCCAAACCCACCGAGAGCATTTTAAGTAACCCGCTGGCATGATTTCCTACCAAAAGGCTCGTATGCGGTTTTATCCTGTTAACTACTATTATTCCATCAGCATCAACAGCTTCTGCAGCACAATAGACCTTAAAACCTGAAACTGTCTCCCCCAACATTACTGTTTGATCTGACGACAAAACGGGTGCACTTGTACATTTTTCATTAATACTTAAATCATCAAGAACTTGTCTCATGCCAGACGATGTACCACCACCATGACTTCCCATAGCTGCTACCAGAAAAGGAGAACCGCCTAAAGTACGTATCTCTCCCACGAGTAACTTCAATATTTCAGGAATATTAGCTATACCACGGCTGCCAACAGTGATAGCGATGCTATCGCCGGGTGAAATTTTTTCAGCCAAACGCATATTTTTAACAGCATTTTCTGTGGCTGAGGCTAGATTCTCTACTCTGGGATTCGGGAATGCTTGCTTTATCAAACAAAATTTAGGGAGATTCATTTTAGTCCCAACCTTTCACCTGTAAGCATATAAATAAAAATGCACTATATGAATAAAGTATTCACATGCGTAGATAGTATCAGTTAACAGATTCAGATAACTCTTGCGCTAAAAACTTAGCTCTTCGAGTGCGACTAGCGTGTGCTCCGAAAATGATAATTGCAACTATAATGCCAACCAAATCTGTTACAACCCCTGGATGCAGTAAGAATAACGCACAAACAAAAGTTACTAAGCGCTCATATAATTTAAGGTAATCGTTCATATAGTTTTGAGTAGCTACAGCCAAGGCAAACACTCCTATGAATCCTGTAACAGCTACCTGCATTATTGTAAGCACAGTCGCTCCTTCCCATATCATAACCGGGCTATAGGCAAACATAAATGGAATAAGGATACCAGCGAAGGTTAATTTCAAGCCTGTCCAAGCAGTTTGCATAGGGTCAGACCCAGCTAAACCTGCCGCCGTAAATGATGCCATTGCTACTGGAGGTGTGACATTTGATAAAACTCCAAACCAGAAAACAAACATAATGAGCTGCAATGGGCACAACTCCCATTCTAACCAAAGCAGGAGCAGCAGTAATCGCCACAACGATATAAAGAGCTGTAGAAGGTAACCCCATACTTAGTATTATGGAAATTGCCATAACAGTTAGCAAGGCAATAAAAAGCACTCCCCCAGAAAGCTGAATAATATTATGGGCAAGGACAGAGCCAATTCCTGTCATCCCTGCAACACCAACTATTATACCACAAGCAGCACAAGCAATTCCCACTTGAACAGCAGAAAGTGCGCCTTCTTCCATAGCAGCAAAAATATCCTTAATACTCATCCTAGTTTCTTTCCTAACTAAAGAAACTAGGACAGTAGAAATAATCCCTGCGAAACCTGCAAAAAGCGGACTGCGTCCGGAAAGAAGTGCCCAGATAATAACAACAGGCGGTACTATAAGTAATCCTCTTTTTTTAAGAACGTCCATCAAAATAGGTATTTTAGAACTGTGTAACCCTTTTAAACCTAATTTTTTGGCTTCCAAATCCACAGAAATACTGACAGATGCATAGTAGAGTACCGCAGGTATAATAGCGGCCATGATAATCCTTAGATAGCTTACTTCCAGAAAAGATGCCATAATGAAAGCCGCAGCACCCATTATGGGGGGCATTATCATCCCACCCGTTGAGGCTGCTGCCTCTACAGCTCCGGCAAAGTTAGCCTTATATCCAATACTTTTCATCATAGGTATAGTAATAGATCCCGTTGTGGCAACATTCGCCACGCCACTTCCGCTAAGAGTGCCCATTAAGCCACTAGAAATAACAGCCACCTGAGCAGGTCCACCACGCTTTTTACCTGCCAAAGACAAAGAAAGATCGTTAAAAAATTTTGTTGCGCCACTCTTTTTAAGAAAAGCACCAAACAAGATAAAAAGAAAAATAAAGGTCGCCGAAACACTGAGTGTTATTCCAAATATTCCTTCAAAAGTCATATACATCCGATAAAGAATGCGCTCCCAAGTAAACCCACCGTGAGCAAATATTCCTGGAAAAACTCTGCCATATCTTGCATAGATTAAAAAAATAATAGCTAGGATAGGGATAGTATTTCCCATAGCACGCCGGGCTGCCGCTAAAAGTAACACTATCGTCATTATGGCAAACACGTAATCGCGTGTTATTGCTATTGACCCTCTTTCTATATGGATAACATGAAAATTTACCGCCAAGTAAAGACCCGCAACTGCTCCTAAAACAGCCAGAGCAATATCGCCCCTGCTAAACTTTTTGGCAGACGATTTCCTACCTGCCGGATACATCAAAAAAACTAATACTAACAAAAAAGCCAAGTGATAGGCGTTTCTGATTGTAGCTGGCATCAAACCAAAACTATTTACATAAATTTGAAAAATAGAAAAAGCAACAGCAATAGCGCCAACAACTTTCTTTTGATTTCCTGAAAGTATTCTCTGTCGCTGTACTATGCTAGCCTCGCCTGCGTCCCTTCTTTCTGCACGTTTTCTTTTACCTGCTTCCACCATTGCCACACGGTCATTTTTACACACCTCTCTTTAACTCTGATAGATACTGCACCATGGTCCGTCTCTTCTAGGTAAGCCGGGTCGGTTTCACTGCCCGGCTTACCTTTTTTAAACGCTTGAAATTATTTAAACTTTAACCACACTTACTTGAAAGGAATTAAGGAATCAAACGGTCCGGTATTTCCAATCCTTGTTCTTCAAAAAATCGTATGGCACCAGGATGCAACGGTACAGGTAGTCCTAAAGTTGCAGTTTCAACTTTAATTTGCTGTGCAGCAGCATGAATACCATGCATAAAATCAAGATTTTCAAACAATGTTTTTGTAAGCGTATAAACAACATCTTCGCAAACATCATAGTTAACAGCAAGCCAGTTAGGCTGTGCAATAGTATTTACGGGTTTATCCTGCCCTGGGTAGGTTCCAGCCGGAATTTCCCAAAAATCCCAAGTAGGAAATACATCATTAATGGCAGCTAGTTGTTCTTCGGTAAATTCAAGAATCTGAACGTCAATCGGTGATGCAAACAACTGTGCCACTGCAGGAACAGGCATACCTGCAACAAGTGATGCCCCAGCTAAAATTCCGTCTTGCATCGCACGAGCTGCTTCTGTATATCCCAAATACTCCACCTCAATATCATCAAGAGAAAGTCCCAAGCCTTCCATGATTGTCAGTGTAGACCTTTCAGTACCGCTACCAGACGGACCAACTGAAAAACGAAGCCCTTTTATATCTGCAACATTACCAGTTTGTGCGTGCTCTTCTCTGACTACAAAGTGTTCTTGTTGAAACTAGAGAGAAGTAATTGCCCGTAAATCTTTGTTGGGTTTTCCCTCAAATGGACCCGAACCTTCCCAAGCCATAGCTCCAATAAGACCCTGCATAATAGCTAAATCTGCTTCTCTTCCTCGCAGTATGTCCACATTTTCAACAGACCCTGCTGAAGACTGTGCAGAAACCGTTATTCCTTGCTCTGCCCGCAGGTGATCTGTCCACAATGTAGCCATCCCCACGCCCATGGGATAGTAAGTTCCTCCAGTTGTGGCTGTAGTAATATTCAGGAGAACTCGCTCATCTTCTTGCTCTCCACACCCTGCAAAAGACACAGCCAACAACAGCGCCAACAACAACGACATAACTGCTTTCAGCTTCATAAACTTCATAAACTCATTATCCCTTTCTTTTTAGAATCTTTTTTAGGACCCCATTTTGCCCCTTGCATAAATTTGACCCCAAATTCAAACTATTTAATATTATCACGTTATTCTTCCCTTCTGTCAAGTGATTCTTTTCACCACCTCAGTTCGTAACTTGCTCCAATATTAGTTTTCAAAATTAAATCTTGTTGATTTTATTACCTGATAATACTTAAAATAAGGGATTATCCTTTTGGTATTGCGTGGTTCAAGCCAAAAGAACTATTTTTTAGCAAATAATCTCCATTTACCTATCTTATACTTCATTATCCTGTGCTATAAGAAAATATTTTTATTAATCTAAACTCTTCTGGGTCTGCCTTTATATTGATTTTTAACCTTAAATTTTCGAATTATGAACTAAAGTTTCATTAACAACAAACGTTCATGAATACTTTAGAGTGTTTTTTTCGGACAGAAGTATGTTTTAAACGGCAGTTTTTTTGCCTAAATCTAGGTTCTTTACTCTGGGATTTAGAAATAATTACTTTGCCAAGCAAAATTCAGATAAAGATGTTTTCATAACGAATATCTCACCCCCTTTTCTACCACGTCTAAATATGCGTGTCAAAAAAGAACCGTCCCCGGCGGATCTCCCGGCGGCTCTTTTTAAAATTTATTACTGTAATAAGGTGAATAAAGTGCTCCTATGGGGTTGTGAGCAAGG
>CAZIRG010000045.1:0-10784 GCA_964541505.1 uncultured Syntrophomonadaceae bacterium
TGAGGTTTTGGAAAAGCCCCCGGAAGAATAAGCTTTGGTAACTCCTGGTGTTTTTCTAACCTCTAACCTCCCACTTCTCACCTCCAACACACGTGGTGTTGTTGTAGCAGCAAGGCTCAAGTAGTTACAAATGCAAGTAAAAAGTTGCTTGTAATTTATTTCGCAATATTATATACTGTTTGTAAATTAAAGAATAGGTGGTACGTTAACCATGGTTGTTATAGAGAGTAGGCATAAAGAAAAATTTCTGAAAATTTTAAAAAAGATACCTCCTTTTGATTTGCTGACAGAAGAACATCTGGAACTGGTAACAGATAATTTGCGAGAAAAAACATACCCAGCGGATACTTATGTTTTTCGTCAAGGTGATAAATCCCAAGGTATTCTTTTTATAGTCGTCTCCGGCTTGCTTGAAATTACTATTGTCAGCAAGCATGGTATTGAAAAAATAACCGGCTACAGAAAGCCTTTTGAGTTTTTTGGGATTACAGCCTTGCTTGCAGAAGAAGAATATTCAGTTTCAGTTAAAACCTTAGAAGAAACAAAATGCTATTTGATAAGCAATGATATTATAGAACAATTAGTTGACTACAATCCTGACGTTGCTAAATTTTTTAGTAAAATACTGACCAATAGAATAAAAACTCTCTATGAAACGTTCGTCCGGGAAGATCCTTTTCAGGGCACAACACCACTAGAACCTCCTTTAAAAAAAAGAATTGCTGACCTCATGTCTTCCCCCCCGGTTATTTGCTTTTTGGAAGACTCTGTACAATATATTGCTAGGTTAATGAAGGAAAAACACGTCAGTTCTGTTGTCGTCCTAGATGATAACAAATCCCCTGTTGGTATTATTACCGAAAAAGACCTCGTAACCAAAGTTTTGGCCACTGGCGGAAATATTGAAAAATTGCGAGCAAAAGACATTAAATCTTTAAAATTACTGACGGTTTCCCCAAAGAGCTTCTTCTACAATGCACTTTTAATTATGGTGAAAAACAATATAAGTCACCTAGTAGTTACCAGTGAAACTAAGCTTGCAGGCATTGTAACCTTACGAGACCTTGTAAAGTCGCGTAACACAGGGGCATTAACTATTGTAAACAGCATAGAGAGCAAAACTGACATAGATGGTCTGATCATGACTCGTAAAGAAATAGACAAGGTTCTGGAGGCACTGGTAGCAGAAAAAGCTTCTGTTAGAGAGATATGCGAACTGATTACCGAGTTTTACGATCGCTTGACAAGAAAAATTATTGAAATTTCTGAAAAAGATTTAGTGCGAGAAGGCTTAGCACCTCCTGTCAGTTATAGCTGGATAAATATGGGTAGTTCCGGTCGCAAAGAACAGTTTATGCGTACGGATCAAGATAACGGTATTATCTATGAAGACGTGCCCGAAGATATGGAACCGGAAACAAACAAATATTTCTTACTTTTAGGGAAAAAAATTGTAGAAGGCTTATCCCAATTTGGCTTCGAAAAATGTAAAGGCAATGTGATGGCAAGCAACCCGGTATGGTGCCATTCTCTTAAAAATTGGCGCAAAAAAGTTGCTGATTGGATTGCCGTCCCTAATCCTGATCACGTACGAATGATGACAATTTTCTTGGACTTTCGTCACATCTATGGCAAAAAAGTTCTCTGCGATACCCTGAAAGCCTATGTCATCAAAAAGTTTCAAACCAATCATGTTTCTCTTCAATATCTGGCAAAAGATGATTTGCAACATAAAGTACCACTAGGATTTTTAAAGAAAATAGTAACAGAAAAAAGTAAAGAACATCGCAATATGGTAAATTTAAAAAGCTCTGCCTGCGTTCATATCGTCGATTGTTTACGCGTGTTTTCGCTGCGCGAAGGGATTGAAGAAACATCAACCTTTCTCAGAGTTAAAGAACTGACAGAAAAAAATGTTTTTTCGTGTGATGATAGCGAAATGGTTGAAACTGCTTTTGAAGCTCTGATGATGTTTAGAATCAGGGAAAGTTTAAAAAAAATCAAGCAAGGGCAGCCACCAGATAATTACATAACACCAAAAAATATGAGTAAAAGAGAACGTGCTATTTTAAAAGAAGCTTTTTTGGCAGTAGATCGTCTGCAAAATCTGACTAGTTATGCCTTTCATATCTATATGAATTTCGGCTAAGAAGAAAGCCTTGGTCTCTAAAGGGGCGTTTAGAAATAGAGGTGACATAAATTTGATCAATAAATATTCCTTCAAAAAAAAACAAAAAACTTCCTGGAAGTCTAACTATGTACATGACTATAAACAGTATTCCAAGCCTAGTGTGCGAGATGTTATAGAATCGTTTTTTAAAAAACAACCTACTATAAAAAATCCTCCTAATACTAGTAATCCTGCTGTGCCAGACCTTACTACCGCCAGAATTTTGGCTAGAAAATGTTCCAAACTAAAAAAGGAAATTAACTGGGACCTCTCTTTTACTGAGTATGAGTTTGTGGTTTTTGATTCGGAAACAACCGGATTTTTCCCTCACCAAGGCGACGAAATAATATCTTTGGGTGCCATTATAGTTAAAAATGGTAAAATAGATGAAAATAGCATTTTTAACCGCCTTATAAATCCTAAAAGAAAAATACCACAAGACATTGTGAACCTTACCGGAATCAACAATGAAATGGTAGCTAGAGAGCCCCGCGCAGGTATAATTTTAGCTGAATTTTTAAGTTTTATCAGCAACCGGGTACTTGTTGCACATCATGCTGCGTTTGATCTGGCGTTTATAAATCTCAAACTTAACTGGTATTGTCAAGGTAAAATACATAATCCGGTGATTGATACTCTTGAACTGGTTAGAGCTTTGAATCCTACAATCGTAAAACACGATCTCGATTTTCTGGCAAAACATTTTCATATACCCAATCAGAAAAGACATACTGCTCTGGGTGATTCTATTATCACTGCAAAGTTGTTTTTAATACTTTTGGAAGAATTAAAAAAAAGAAACATAGCAACATTAAAGCAATTACATTATTTTATAAAGGCACAAGACAATCTTTACCATCAGGCATAGTACTTTTAACTACCCAGGTTGTCAGGTTCATGGTTCACGGTTGGGAACTTTACAATCTTCATATTTTCTGAGATAATTGATGAACTACTCGGGTTGTCAGGTTCACGGTTCATGATTCACGGTTAGTCGCCTTATCTATAAACCGTGCAATCTTCGTGGTTCTCCAACCCTGAACCCGGTTTCCCTGAACTCCCGTAACCACTGTAAACTGTAAACTGTAAACTATATTAATTGGAGGTTGACAACATGGCAAAGATTGTTCCTATTAAAGGGGTAAGGTACTCTCCTGAAAAAATTTCTAATCTGGCTAAAGTTATAGCCCCACCTTATGATGTTATATCACCTTCTGAGCAAGATAACCTGTATAAAAACAGCTCTTATAACATTATACGTCTTGAAAAACCAAAAGAAAGAAGCGAGGATAATGAACACGATAATAAATACCAGCGTGCCAAGGAACAGTATGAAAAATGGCTGGCAGAAGGAGTTTTGTGTTATGAAGACCTACCGGCAGTATATCTTTATGAGCAACATTTTTCGTTTGAGGGAAATACTAAAATCAGGGATGGACTGTTTTGTGGCGTTGGCTTAGAACCTTATTCAAACCAGGTAATTTTACCTCACGAAGAAACTTTTCTTAAACCAAAAGCGGACAGATTGAACTTAATGCGTTCCTGTCAGGCCTCATTCAGCCCAGTTTTTGGACTCTACCCCGATAAGGAAATGTCAATCTCTTCTCTTTTTGCTGGTTACAAACTATCGCCTCCTGATATTGAATTCATTGATGAGCAGGGACAGAAACATAAGGTTTGGGTAATTTGTGACAAAAAAGTTATTAGTAAACTGGCAAATTTAATGCAGTCTAAAAAAATATTTATTGCTGATGGGCATCATCGCTATGAAACAGCATTGCAATATCAGAAAGAAATGTCATCTGCCGCAGGAAATCATAATTATATTATGATGACCCTGGTGAACCTTTACGATCCAGGTCTGTTAGTTCTTCCTACTCACCGCCTGGTTAAAGGAATTGACAGTTTTGCCCTGCCTGAATTTATATCAACTTTGCAAGAAACTTTTTTGGTAAAAGAGCTACCATACTCTAGAGAGGAAATATGTGAAAAAGGCTTACGCTTATTAGAAAAATCAGGCAAGAAAACAGCCTCTTTTGGAGTTTTTGCCGGTGGAAATAAGTTTTATTTGTTAGCAAAAAAAGAAAGCCAGGCAACGAAAGAAATAAGAGATAATCTTGATGTTAGTATATTACAAGAATCTATTATGGAAGACATTTTTAATATTAACCCAGAAAAAAATCGCCGTGAGAAATGCCTAAGCTATACACGTAATTGTTTAGAAGCCATAGATAAAGTAAATGCAAAAGAATATCAATTAGCATTTTTACTAAATCCAGTCCAAATAGAAGATGTAACCTCAATGTCCGAGGCAGGTCAAAAAATGCCCCAAAAATCTACTTTCTTTTATCCTAAATTAATTACAGGTCTAGTAATTAATCCGCTAATAGAGAGTACAAAAAGATAGAGAAACCAATAATTTAAAACCAAGCAGGAGTTAAGATTTCTTTAAGGGTGGAAATTCTTTCTCTAACTGCACTTAGTTCGCTGGCAGGACTTAGTTCTCCTCTCCCCAGCTCGATACCCCAGCCTGCCAGCTCATCTAAAACTACCAAGATAGATTCAGATAGAGCTTTTAAATCATAGCCACCTTCCAAAAAAAGGATGGTTCTGCCTGCACAATTTTCAGTGGCGATTTGCTTTAGTTGCTTTGTCATCCACCTGTATCCTGCTAGTGTCAGCCGCATACTGGCTAGGGGGTCATTTATATGAGCATCTTGCCCAGCTGAAATTAAAACTAACTCCGGTTTAAATTTACGGGCAATCGGCAAAAGAATTTCTGAAAAAACTTCTTGGTAGTCAGCATCGCTGCACCCCGGGTATATCGGAAAATTTACAGTATACCCCTTGCCTTCCTCCCGACCAATTTCTCTCAACCTACCACTGCCGGGATACCCCGGGCTTTGATGTATAGAAAAAAACAATACGTTAGGATCTTCATAGAAAGCATTTTGCGTCCCATTACCATGATGGACATCCCAATCTACAATTAGTATTCTTTTTAAACCATATTTTGTTTTGGCAGTTTCAGCAGCGATAGCAATGTTATTAAAAATACAAAAACCCATACCTGCCTGATATTCAGCATGATGCCCCGGAGGACGCGCTAGCACAAATACCTGTCCTTGTTGAGACATAACCCTGTCTAAGGCTTCTAACCCACCTCCTGCCGCTAGGAGAGCCACATCGTAGGTGTATTGATTAAGGTAAGTATCCGCATCTAAATGAGTTTCACCTCTAGCTGAACTCTTTTCTATTATTTGCAGATACTCTGGGGAATGTACTCTGGTTATTTCTTCTGCCGTAGCTTTTCTAGGCACAATTTTCAATAATTTTGATAACACTTTTTCTTTTTCCAGCAAGGAAATTGTTGCTTCTAAACGTTCTTTCCTTTCCGGATGGTAGTCTACTCTGTGCAATAAATAATCATCCACATAAACTATTCCTACTTCTCCTGACATTTATATCACTCCCTTTACCTAGTCTCTTCGTTACCCCTTTTCATCTCTTCGTCTTTTCACCATATTCTGATGTTTCCTTCTTGCAACATTCTTTTAAGCTTATTTTTAATATATATTTTTAACGGGTGGCGTAAATCGGGTATTATTAACATAAACCCAAACAGATCAGACACTAAGCCGGGAGTCACCAACAACGCTCCTCCCAACAAAACACATAACCCATTGAGAATTTCCTCCCCCGGCATTTCCCCTTCAGACAAGTTTCTTTTTAATCGTCTCAGTATAATTGTCCCTTGCGAGCGAGCCATGGCTGCCCCTACAACGCCTGTAAATACTATTAAAAGAATGGTTTCCACAGTGCCAATTATCTTGCCTACTTCTATAAGCAAATAAATTTCCAGCAGAGGACCTAGGGTGAAAAGTAACAATAGTTTAAAAAACACCTATTCTCCCTCCTCTTTATGAAATAATTTCAGCAACTTTTCCCATAAAAAAGGATTTTGTTTTTTCAAGACTACAGGCTTGCCGGAAACATTTACAAAGGCTTGTTCTGTTTCTCCGGTAGCTAAAAGATTGCCTTTACTATTAAAAATTTCATAGTAAAAATTTATTTTTACATTGCGCAAAGAAATTAAACTAGTTACTACTTTTATAATATCAGCATAAAAAGCAGGTGCTTTATAGTGACAGGATACTTTTATAATCGGCAAAAATATTTTGTTCTCTTCAAACATAGTGTAAGGTATCCCTTTTTTCTCAAAATACTCTCCTCGGCCAACTTCCATCCAGATCAGATAGTTCGCATGATATACCACTCCCATTTGATCTGTTTCCTGATACCGAACCTTTAAGGTTGTTTCACTAGTTTTCATCCCTTTCGCCCTTTCGTTTAATAAATAAGACTTATTACCCCATTATTATTCATTCTTATATCCATATGCTTGGCACAGACAGGATAATAAATAAACTTTTTCATATACGATCGTCCAACCCTAAACCTCTGCCAACTACTAATTATTAACTGATTCTACAGGACTGTCGTTTTGCCTCTGTAAACTAAACCTCTGGTAGCATCTATGGTGACAATTTCTCCGTTTTTCAACTCTTTCAAAGCATTTTCTGCTCCTGTTATGACAGGTATACCGAAATTCAGTCCTACAATTGCGCCATGAGAAGTGAGCCCACCTTCTTCAGTAATTAGTCCAGCAGCTTTTTCTAGTGAATAAAGGTATTCACTATCTGTAGCAGTAGTTACCAATATTTCCCCTTTTTTGATCTTAGCCGCTTCTGCCGGAGTAGAAGCTAGGCAAATTTTAGCTGTTACTGACTTACGCCCGATACCTGTACCTTTGATTATAGCTTTTCCTATTGTATGCACTCTTAATAAGTTAGTTGTACCTGCTACCCCCGCAGGTATTCCTGCTGTTATAACCACCACATCTCCTCTTTGCACATAACCTGCTTTTAAAGAGACTTTTATTGCTGCTTCAAACATTTCATCGGTATTCTTCATAGGTGGAGATAATAAAGGTGAAACACCCCAAGTCAGAGAAAGCTGATTAGCAACTTTTTTATTTGGTGTAACAGCCAAAATATTAGCTTTAGGGCGATATTTAGAAACCATACGAGCAGTATAGCCAGACTGAGAGGAGGAGATGATGGCAGAAACCTCTAGTATTTGTGCAGTATGACAGGTAGCAAAGCTGATAGCATCAGTAACACTATGCTCCATTAAACACGAATTTTGCTTTAAAATGCTTTCAAATTGCAAAGACTGTTCCGTTCGCTCTGCTATTCTGGCCATAGTTTCGACAGATAGAAGAGGGTATTTTCCGATGGCAGTTTCTCCCGAAAGCATAACAGCATCTGTGCCATCTAAAATAGCATTGGCTACATCACTTGCCTCTGCACGTGTAGGTCTAGGATTCCTCATCATGGAGTCCAGCATCTGCGTCGCTGTAATAACGGGTTTACCGACCAAATTACATTTTTTTATTAATTCTTTTTGTATTATAGGAACATCTTCTGCCGGAATTTCAACCCCCAAGTCCCCTCTAGCAATCATAATGCCATCTGCTAGAGCCAAGATACCATCAATATTTTTTGCTCCTTCTTCATTCTCTATCTTGGCAATAATCTTAACTTGTGCTCTCTCTTGCTCTATAATTTCTCTAATGGCAATTACGTCTTCAGGCTTACGAACAAAAGATGCGGCGATAAAATCTATACCCTGCCTGATACCAAAACGAATATCTTCTATATCTTTTTCTGAAAGAGCAGGAAGATTAAGCGCTACTCCCGGTATGTTTATTCCTTTTCTATTGAATAATTCACCACCAGTGATAACTTTGCAGACAATCTCTTGCCCTTTTAAGCGCACAATTTCCATAGCCAGAAGACCATCATCCAAAAGAATTCTGTTGCCTACAGCGACTTCCTTATGCAAATTAGGATAAGTAACAGCTACAATACTTTCATCTCCTTCAACATCCTTCGTAGTCAAGGTAAAGAAGGTGTCTTCCTTTAAAAAAGTCGAACCTTTTTGAAAAGTCTTAATCCTGACTTCCGGTCCTCTCGTATCAAGTAGCAAAGCAACAACTCTGCCCATTTCAGCTGTAATTTTTCTTATTTTCTCAATTCTCGCCGCATGTTCTTCCCGTGCACCATGTGATAAATTAAGTCGAACTACGTCCATACCTGCTATTAAAAGTTTTTTCAACATAACAGGGCTTTCAGTTGCCGGACCGATAGTACAAACAATTTTTGTTCTCCTCATATTTTTACATCCCTCCTCATAGTAATGTGTTTTGTAGAGTATACTTAAATAACTTCCAGCCAGGTCTGTTCTCTTAGAATTTGCATCCTAATCTGTTACCTGCATGTTGAGTACAAGTTTATCTCGGTGTATAACTTCTGTTCTGGCACAGTGTCCCAGAACGCTAGCAACATCCTTGCTTTGCAAGCCTTTGATTCTACTTAGATCAGCAGAATTATAATTGGTTAGCCCACGACCGATAAGATTATTTTTTAAATCTTTAATCTTAACCATTTCGCCCTCGCTAAAATTTCCACTAACATAAAGAATGCCTGCAGGTAGTAAACTTTTTCCATCATTAATAACAGCCTTACTGGCACCAGCATCAATAGTAATTGAACCCAAAGAAAGTGGACCGTAAGCCAACCATCTTTTACGCAAAGGCAAGGCAACTTTCCTAGCAGCAATATATGTTCCAACGTCTTTCTCTTCCATAATCAAGCTAAGAATATTTTCAGCTTTTCCATTAGCAATTATTACGGGTACTCCAGAATCAACAGCTATGTTTGCTGCCTGAAGTTTAGTAACCATCCCACCTGTCCCTAGGTTATCTGTGGTATTTGCAGCCTTACTCATGATATCTTTGGTTAATTCTGGAATGTAACTGATAAAATCAACCTCATCACCTTTGTTATTTTGGCTATTTGGATCATTGGTAAATAAACCATCAACAGTCGACAAGATTATTAAAAGGTCGGCTTCAATAAAACTGGCTACTAAGGCAGATAAAGTATCGTTGTCACCAAACTCGATTTCTTCCACAGCAACAGTATCATTCTCGTTAATTATAGGAATAACGCCGTACTTAAAAAGCATTAGTAAAGTATTACGAGAGTTTAAATACCTTTTTCTCTCTCGCAAATCTTCCCGAGTTAAAAGAACCTGCCCCACAGTATAACCATATTCAGAAAAAAGCTTTTCGTAAAATTGCATAAGATAGCCTTGACCAACTGCTGCTACTGCTTGTTTTTCAGGCAAGGTAGCTGGTCTTGTGGTAAGATTAAGACGCCCAATACCTGCCCCAACTGCACCGGAAGAAACCAACAGTACTTCCTTTCCCTGGTTCTGTAGGTCAGCTATTTGCCTAACTAACTTCTCCATATAAATTAGATTAAGTTTCCCGTTAGGATAGGTTAAAACTCTTGTTCCTACTTTAACCACTATTCTATTAATATTTTTTATTCCTCGGCAAAACATATGCAACTATCTCCTTTATTTTCCTAACTCTGCTGCTTTTTGTGTTGCAAGTATAACAGCTCTACTTAAAGCATAAGGAACCTTTTCTTTTTCCATCTCTAAAATTCCGGTTATAGTTGTTCCTCCGGGAGAAGTAACCATATCTTTTAATTCTGCTGGATGTTTGCCTTTAGTTAACACCATTTTAGCACTTCCATAAACTGTTTGACTTGCCAGTTTCAAAGCTAGTGTTTTGGATAAACCAACTGCTACACCACCATCTGCCAAAGCTTCAATTACCTTATAAACAAAACCTGGACCACTGCCGCTTAATCCTGTTATAGCATTTAAGTCCTTTTCTTCAACAGTAACCAACATGCCAAGCGGATTAACAATGTCTTTGACAATTTGTAAATCTTCCGGTGTCGTTTCCTGCGTTGTAGCAATTGCTACAACGCCCTCTTCTACAAGACAAGGTGTGTTAGGAACTATCCTAATAAGAGGAGTTTTTGTTGGTAAATATTTTTTCATATAGGCCATAGATATTCCTGTTACAATTGATACCAAGAGATGCTTTTCTGCTTGTATGGAAACCTGCAAGTCCAGTAAAACCTGCTCGAAATCCTGTGGCTTGACTGCTAAAAAAACAATTTCACTATTAAGCACAAGTTCCTTAACAGTAGTGCAAGTATGGATTTTCAAAGTATTCTTTAAATCTTGCATTCTTACCTTATTTTTATCAAAAACATTGATATTTTCAGGAGGTACAATTTCTTTCCTCAAAATTCCTTCAATTAGGGCTCCTCCCATTAATCCTGCGCCAATAAAACCAATTTTTTTAGTCAACAAAAGTATCTCTCCTTTTTTCGAAATAGTATTATGACCTTATCTTCGTAAAATGTATGGATATACACAGCTCAAATAATTACATCAATTCTATTATATAGTCCTTCACATTGCAATACCTCTTTCCTCAAGATTAGATATTTCATCCCAAAAAACACACTTGCACTGAGTTTGTTTGAGTATTCTCAAGTTTTAATAAATAAACACTGAAAGACGCTGCTTAATATGATAAAAAGTAACTACTTGAGCCTTGCTGCTACAGCAATAGCACGTGTGTTGGAGGTAAGAAGTGGGAGGTTAGAGGTTAGAGGTTAGA
>CAZIRG010000046.1:0-10568 GCA_964541505.1 uncultured Syntrophomonadaceae bacterium
TTTCACAAAGCAAAAAATTTTTACGCCAAAGTGCTTGATTTTTATAACCATATATGGTAAGCTAAAACAGAATTAAGGAAAACGTTTTCCAAACTAGAGGTGGTATTATGAAAAAAAAGTATCCATTACAGATGTTGCCGGCTTGGCCGGTGTTTCGCCTACGACAGTATCAAGGGTAATAAATAACAGTGATCATTCTGTAAGCAAGAAAGCGAGAGCGGTAGTTGAGAAGGCAGTCAGGGAACTAAACTTTGAGCCTAATAGAATGGCACAGGGGTTAGTAAAAAATAAGTCACGTATAATAGGTGTTATTGTGCATGATATTTCTGATGCTTATTTTGCCGAGATAGTTAAGGGAATCGAGAAAGTAATTTTTAATTATGATTATATTATAAATATTTATAATACATACAGGGATGTTGATAAAGAGCTACATGCAGTAAATTTGTTAAGGGCTAATAGAGCCGAGGCGGTAGTTTTTGCGGGGGGAACTTTGCTTGATCCTTATTACAAACAAAAAATGGGAGAGTATATCAAAGACTTGAAAGAACAAGGGAGCGCTCTTATAGGCTTGACTTCCCATCCTTTTCCCATAAAAAATATTGAAATTGGTAATGTCTTGGCTACGCAAACAATTACTAATTATATATTAAGCAAGGGGCATAAGAAAACAGCCTATATAACTGGCCCTGAAATATTAAGCACTACCAAGGAAAGATTTAATGGGTATAAAGAGGCCTTGCTGGACAGGGGCATGGAGATCGATAAAAAACTTGTTATAGAAGGAGATTTTACTTTCGAAGGTGGGCGAAAAGCTGCTTTGGAACTAATAAATTATCTCGACAGAATAACTGCCATTGTGGTTTCTAATGATGCCATGGCTTTAGGGTTAATGTGGGAATTGAAAAACCAGGGAGTTGAGGTGCCCGGAGATATTTCCGTAACTGGTATAGGCAATATTCCTGCTACGAAGTATTCGTATCCTTCCTTAACAACGATATCTTTGCCAACTTACGAGCTGGGAGTTGAAGTTGGAAAAGATATATTAAATTCTGTGGAGGATAATAGAATTATCAACGGCGAGTTTGAGGTTCAAATTAAATTGGTAGAAAGGAATTCTGTAAAGGATATAAGGGGGTAGCATTTTTTATTTTCAATATGGAAAACCTTTTCCATAATTTTTGTACAGATGGAAAAATTATCGGTAGCGCTAATTATTGGGAGGAGTTTTATGAAAGAAGTAGGTTTTGCTGTAGTTGGTATCAGAAATTTTGCTGCTACTTATATAAAAAATATCATAAAACTGGAAAAAGAAGGTGCAGTTAGATTAACAGGCTTGGTTGTTAAAGACCAAATTAAAAATGCAATTCAAATTAGGGAAGCGAGAAGACAAGGGATTAGGATTTTTGATTCTTATGAGCAATTATTACGTGAAGGGAAGGAGTATGTTGATGTTATCGCACTTCCTACTTCTATTCACAGCCATGCTGAGATGACTATGCAGGGAATGAAACATGGCTATAATATTTTATTAGAAAAACCACCGGCACCTACTATAGAGCAAATTGATGACATGATTAGAACAGAAAGAGAAACAGGCAAGTTCTGTGCTGTTGGATTTCAGTTTATTTATGCTCGTTCGATAAGGAAACTAAAAAAATGCATAATAGATGGTCAACTGGGAGTAGTTGAAGAATTAGCTTGCAAGGCGTGTTGGCCTAGGGATAAATCTTACTATAATCGTAATCCATGGGCAGGTAAAAGTATATGGAACGGCATGATTGTTTTGGATGGGCCGATGCATAATGCTTTTGCTCATTTTTTAAACAACATGTTGTTACTGGCTTCTCAAAAATTGGATGAAACTGCTGAACTTAAAACGGTAAGGGCGGAGTTGTATCGAGCACATAGTTATATCGTTGCAGATGATACTTCTTGTCTTCAAGCGGAAACTAAATCAGGGTCAAAAATTTATTTCTTTGTTACTCATGCTTCCAAAGAAGTGTCTGATCCTTACATAGAAATACGAGGCACAAAGGGCAGAGCTTTTTGGCATTTTGATGGAAAGACTATAATCCAGTTGAATAATGGGGAAGTATTTAGATTCGACAATGAAAATGCTGATCCTTGGCTAGAAGTTATAAGAGTTACGGCTAAAGTAAGTGCGGGAATATTAGATAAGCCCTATTGTACTTTGGAGAACTCAAGGAATTTTGTCGTAGCCATCAATGGGGCTTATGATTCTGCTAAAAGGGTCCAACCGATACCAAAAGAATATGTAAAGGAGTTTTTAACAGAAGAAAATGGTTTTAAAACAGAAGTGGAAGATATAGATAGTATAATAGATTTAGCCTTTGACAAACGCAAATTATTCTCCGACTTAGGCCTAGTGTGGAGTCACAAAACAGAAATTGTAAATGTAGAAAATTATAAACATTTTAATCCATTTAAGTAAAGGGTGAAAATAATTGGAATATAGGTTCAACTATAAGTCTATAGAGGAGTTAGACCGAGATTTAAAAAATTTCGGTCTAAGATGGCCATTCTATAAAGATATGAGTATTTTTCAAAGCAAAGTAGTAACTGATTTTATTACATTACCTAATCGATTAGCAATTCATCCTATGGAAGGATGTGATGCTAAACCCGATGGTTCTCCGAGCGAATTAACCAGAAGAAGATATGAAAGATATGCTAACGGTGGGGCGGGTCTTATTTGGTTTGAGGCTGTGGCTGTTGATGAATCAGGGAGAGCTAATAATCGACAACTTTTTCTCCATAAAAAAAATGTTGGGGAATTTGCCGATTTAATAAATTTAATTAGAGAAAAGACCCGAAAAAAATATACGAATTTTACTCCCTATACAGTGTTGCAACTTACTCATTCAGGGAGATTTGGAGAAAACAAGAAAATTTTGTTTCATGATAAAATATTGGATAAAGTTTCAGGTATAGAAGAAAATCATGCGATAATTTCTGATCAAGAAATAGAAGCATTAGAAGATGCTTATTTACAAGCGGCTGAATTGGCATATAAAGCGGGATTTGATGCTGTCGATATTAAAAGTTGTCATCGCTACCTATTGTCTGAAATGTTAGCGGCCCATACCAGGGCAGGTAACTATGGAGGATCTTACGAAAACAGGACGCGGTTCATTAAAAATGTTATTAAAAAAATTCAAAGAAAGATAAATATACATATTGCAATAAGGTTGAATGTCTATGACAGTATTCCTTATCCTTATGGCTGGGGTACTGATAAACAGGGAGAAATAGATTTGAATGAACCGTTAAAATTAGTAAAAGAGCTGGAGGGATTGGCAGTTAAGCTAATTAACATAACTGCTAGCACTTCTTATCTAAAGCCGCATATAAACAGACCATACAACCATGGCGGATCACCTCCTGAGCATCCTTTAGTTGGAGTAAACAGATTGATTTATCTGTCTCAGGTTGTGCAGCAGGCAGCTAAAAACAGTATCGTGGTAGGAACAGGGTTCAGTTGGTTGGAGCAATTTGCCCCCTATGTAGCTGCTGGCTTGATAAAAGAAGGGTGGGCTAAGGTTATTGGTTTTGGTCGACAGGCGTTTGCTTATCCGGATTTTCCCCATGATATATTCTCAAACAATAATTTTGATCCGCAAAAAGTATGCATAACATGTAGCAAATGTGCGGAGTTAAAAGCTGCCAAGAAAATTACTGGATGTGTTGTTAGGGATAGTAAAGTATATTTTAAGCCTTACCAGGAGTTACAAAAAAATAAGAAATCTCAAGGAGGTTATGATAATGCAGGAACTTAGATATTGCTTAAAAAAAGGAGATTCGTTAAACCGGTGGTTTTTAAGCTCAACTAAAGAAGAAGTTATGAATTTTATTCCAGACATAATGGGGGGTGAAGTTGATACTCAGTGCGGATTTATGTCTCATCACAAATATCCTTGTAGGGATCAGTTTGTAAAAGATAAAAAAGATAAAAAAGTTCAAAAGGTATCATTTGTATCCGAACAAAATTATAATCATACTTATTTTCCCTTTGAAAACCCAAGAGTAGAATATTCAGGCTTCTGGTTTATTCCTACGTATTTGTCAACTTGGGGCAAAACCTATATTGACTCTCCACGAGATCAATCCAGCAGCTTTTTACTTCAAACTTGCGGGGGTATTAAAATATGGGTTAATGCCAAAAAAGTGCTAGATTTTATACCTTATACTCGCAATACTGAGCAGTCAATCCTTATTGATTTACCCCTAAAAGCCGGCAGAAATGAAATAGTAGTTTTTTTCGATGACTTAGCTGAACGAGACACTCTGTATTATTTTCGCCTCCTGTATGAGGGCGAAGCTGATCTGGAAGTAGTTTTACCAATCCGGCAAAATGCTGAAGTGGTTCGGACATTAGAGAGATTATTTCAGAATTTGTACTTAGAACAGGATACAATTCAAAAGGGTCCGGTTAAAATCTATTTACCTTTTCCTTCCCCAAGAGATTTAAAAATAAAAATCCAGACCAGCGGTGACTATATGCATCGTTTAGTTTCTGTTGATAAAGAGATTGTCTTGGAAAAAGGCAGTAAGGTCATTGATATTGGCGATGTAAATGAGTTTCCAATGGGTTATATGTATATAACAGTAGCTGTAAACTTTGACGGAATTGTTATTAAAAGGAAACTAAGAGTAGAATTTTATCAAGAAAAACTTAGTGTAGCAGCAGCTTTTTCTCTGGAGGAAAGAAAAACATTAAATCTTGAATTTATAGCACATCACGGGGAACTTATTGCTCAGAGGGCTTTGGCTATGTTGAAAGAAAATGTAGATTTAGAAAAAGCCAAATCAATTTTGCTGGAAAGTTTACAAGGAATTAAAAAACGTCAAGATTGTAGTGACTTTTATTTAATAGCTATTCTTTGGTTATATCATGAATATAGAGATAAGGGGATTTTTGATGAAAAGTTTTGGAACGAAGCAAAAGATGTAATTTTAGGTTTCCGTTATTGGGTTGATGAACCAGGAAATGACTGCATGTGGTATTTTAGTGAGAACCATGCTTTATTGTTTCACGCCAGTGAGCTATTGGCGGGTCAGATTTTTTCGGAAGAAACTTTTACCAATAGCGGGGTAAAAGGAGAGCTAAAAAAGGAAAAAGCAGAAAGTCGTTTATTGGCATGGTTTGACAGATTTTTTGAAGTAGGTTTTGCCGAATGGAATTCAACAGTATATATTCCTATCGATTTGGCAGGGTTCTTTGTTTTGTATGAATTGGCTGAATCGGAGATTCTACGCGAGAAAGCAAAAGCTGCTATAGATAAAACTTTTTATTTAATCGCAATGAATAGTCATTATGGGAATATGGCTTGCTCCCAAGGGAGGGTTTATGAGAAAGAGTTAAAGGGAAGGTATATTGATAATATTACAGCTCTGTGCTGGACTGCCTGGGGATGTGGTTATCTAAATCAATCGACTATTGCTCAAACCTTTTTCTGTCTTTCCTCTTATCAACTACCTGCGGAACTGGCTAGCTATCCTGATTGGCATGAAGATAAGGCAATTATATTGGAAAATAGCCAGGGAGAAAAACAATTTGTTAATTTGTATCTCTACAAAAATAAATATTATTTACTCAACTCGGCTAATAATTTTAAGATAAAGAAGAAAGGTTTTCAGGAACATATATTACAAGCAACATTTACCTATGATGCACATTTTTGGGTCAATCATCCAGGAGAAAAAATTTTCACTGGGGTTGGCAGACCAAGCTATTGGGCAGGAAATGGGTATTTGCCTAAAGTAGGACAATATAAAAACCTAGCTTTAGCCTTATATGAAATAGAGCCTGAACATGATGCTCACTTTACCCATGCTTATTTTCCCCTTTACGCTTTCGATGCATATAGACAAGCTAATGGTTGGTGGTTTGTTAAAAAAAATGATGCTTACGGAGCTATTTACGCACAAAATGGACTTGAGTTGGTAACTGAAGGACAAAGTCAGTACAGAGAATTAATATCAAAAGGTTTAAAGAATTATTGGATTATCAAACTGGGTTGCAAAAAAGAGTTTGGGGATTTCGAGACTTTTGTAAAAAGGGTTAGCCAAAGTGAATTAAAAACTGGCGAGAACGGAGAAGTAAATTTTGTTGATCCGCAATATGGTTTAGTTTCATTCTCATGGGGGAGCCCTTTAACCGTAAATTGTCAAATCATAGCAGTAGAAAATAGGTCTACGTCAGGAAAAATAATTTATGAAACACTTTAAGGGAGGAATTAAATGTGGAAATTGGTATAGTGACAGATGAAATTAGTATGGATGGAAAAAAAGCCTTTGCTTATGGAAAAGAATGGGGTGTCAGGAATTTTGAGTTAAGGAACATTTGGGGCAAGAGAGTGCCAAGATTAGAGAAAGAAGAAATAAAAAGGTTGAAAGATTTGATTAATGAATACAATATCAAAATTACGGCCCTCTCACCCGGCATATTTAAGATTCCGTTGTCAGATCCTGCTATGAAGATTCACAAGGGCAAGTTGTTAGCGGACACTTTTCGCTTAGGAAAAGATTTGAAAGTTAATAAAATTATTATTTTTGGTATTAAAAGAGAAGAAAGGGATGCTGAGGGAGCTATAAGCCACGCAATTGAACATATAAATGAGATAGTCTTAAAGGCAGAAAAGGAAGGTTTTGAGATTTTAATAGAAAATGAGCCCGGATGCTGGGCAGACACAGCAGAAAGTACATTAAAAATATTAAAGAAAATTAATAACCCTTATTTTAAATTGAACTGGGATCCGGGGAATGCGGCCTGGGGTAATGATAGTCCTTATCCTGATGGATATAGATTAATTAAAGATTATGTTGCTAATGTGCATTTTAAGGATGTTAGAAAAACAGACCAAGGTTGTGAATGGGCGACTGTTGAGCAAGGAGAAATAGATTGGGCCGGACAATTAAAAGCTTTAAAAAAAGAAGAGTATCGCGGCATAATAACAATCGAGACACATCTTGAGCCTTTGATTGAAAATACCAAGTCAAATTTTAATACATTATCTAAGTTACTAAGTGCTGTTGTATAACAGTTTTTATTAAATCTTTCCTAGTGCGGTAGTGTTAACATGTTTGGTTGTCCTAAATAAAAAGGAGGTGAGAGCTTTTGTTGAGGGGACTGTTAAACTTTATAGGCAGTAATTGTCTGCGTCTAATTGGCGAGTCGTAAGTAGGTCTAATTGTTGGGTAGTAATTTGGTTGTAGATTCTAGGGTTCGTTAAAAAAACAAAAAATAGGAGGGTTTCCAGATGAAAAGACTGTTGGTTTTAGGGATTGTTTTCTTAATGGTGATGGGTGTTATGATAACTGGTTGTGGTGGTGGACAAGTTGATCCTGAGACAGATACTGAGACACAAGAACCTCAAACAATTGTTTTTTACAGCACCAGTGGATTTGATGAATACTACAATGAGGTCTTAATTCCAATGTTTGAAAAAGCGTACGCAGGAAAATATGAGGTAATATATGCGCGTGGTGGAACTGCGGAAGTTATTAGCAAAATAAGAGCCCAAGGGGACGACGTAAGGATCAATATTTTAACTACTGGATTAGATGGTTGGGCAGCAGGAATAGAGGCTGGTTTATGGGAAGAATTATATCCTCGACATAAAACAGTAATAAAGCATGACAGGCTAAACGAAATGGCCAAAGGTTATATTGAAAGACATGACGGAAAAGGGGTGGCGATATTTGTGGATCACGGTGGCCCAGCAATTGCCTATAATCAAGATAGAGTGCCAAATCCGCCTAGAACTTTCGCAGCACTGAAAGAGTGGGTTGAACAAAATCCTGGGAAGTTCATGTATGCAGCAGTTCCCCATAGTGGCCCGGCAAGAGGTTTTTACTTTGGCTTAATACAGAGTCTCGCAGAGGATATGCATAATCCTGATGCTTTAACTCTAACTTGGGATTACTTAAAAGAAATTGGAGAAACAATAGAGGCCTACCCTAGTGGGACTAGCCCAACGTTCACGTTTCTGTTTGACGGTACCGTTGATATTGTGGCTCATACTCCTACCTGGTTTGCCGGCTCATATTCTCGTGGTGAGCTTCCACCAAATATTGGATTAGCGATTCTAGAAGATGCAAAACAACTAACAGATACGCATGCGTTTGTTATACCCAAAAATTTATCGAAAAGGCGCAAAGAAGCAGCTTTAGCGTTTTTAAGTTTTGCCATGTCAGCAGAACCACAAGCTCAGCTTTTTGCACGAGTTAAGATCCCGGCGAATAAAGATGCAAAAATAGAACATATTTTACCGGAATATAAAGAATTATTCAACAGGGTGCTGGAAATATATCCTCAGGAGTTAACAGATGGTTCTAAGCTTGTTATCTCAGAAGAGACATCAGTATTGTTTCCTGATCCTATGACGATGTTGAGACATTACGAACTGTGGAATGAAAAGATAGGAGCTGGAAGATAGTAGGTTCGTGAAAACAGGTCCCGGCTGTTTTCAGTCGGGACCTGTAAGTAATTTTTTATACAGAGGATGATTTTAATTGGAAGATAGATTATTAACTAAACAAAGTGGAGCTACCAGAGTTAGTATTAGAAATGTAACAAAAAGATTTGGTGATGTCGTGGCAGTAAATAATGCCAGTTTATGTATAGAAAAAAAAGAGTTTATGACCTTTTTAGGGCCGAGTGGCTGTGGAAAGACGACACTTCTTTCCATGATTTTGGGGAGTTTAGAAGTTATTTCTGGCGAAATATATTTTAATGATATTCGTGTTGATTATGTTCCTATGCACAAGCGGAATGTAGGAATGGTATTTCAGAACTATGCTTTATTTCCTCATATGACAGTAGCAGAAAATATTGGCTTTGGACTGAAAATGAGAAAGGTTCCTAAAAAAGAAAAAACAGTACGAATTGGAGAAGCTTTAGAGATGGTACAGCTGAGCAACTATGGTCACCGTTTCCCAAAAGAATTAAGCGGTGGTCAGCGACAGCGAGTGGCATTGGCAAGAGCACTTGTGATCAAACCAAGGGTTCTTCTTCTTGATGAACCTTTAAGCAACCTTGATGCTAAGTTGCGTGAAAATATGCGTATTGAATTGAAAAGATTACACCAAGAATTAGGTGTCACCATAATTTATGTAACCCATGACCAAGTGGAAGCATTATCTTTATCAGACAAGATTGCGGTTATGTCAGAAGGGGTAATTCAACAAATCAGTACTCCACGGGGAATATTTCTTGCCCCGGCAAATAAATTTGTTGCTAACTTTGTTGGTTTTTCAAATTTCTTCAAAGGAAAGTTGATAGAAGAAAGAGAGAACGGTTTTATATTTGAAGAAAAAGGCAGTGGGTTTAAATTAGAAATAAGTAAAGAGAGGCAACACAATAACTTTAAGGTTGGAGATAAAGTTATAGCTACCACAAGGGCTGAAGATATTCGTTTAAATGCCAAAATAAGTGGGATGAATCAGATAAAAGGGAAGGTTATTGTAAGCGCTTATGCTGGAAATACAACAAGTTATGAACTTCGAACGGAATATGGTGACATAGTTAAAGTGGATGATTTTGGATATACAAGCTATGCCGATGGTAAAAATGTAAATGTGTATTTTGACCCTGATAAAGTGCTAATTTTAGAAATGGAGGAGGGGCAAGTATAATGCCAAACAGGAAAGGGTTGTATTCAAAAGTTAGTGATTATTTTTTACTGCTGCCGTCATTAATACCCTTGTTTTTAATATTTGTTTATCCTCTTTTATATGGAATTAGTTTGTCATTCCAAGAGGTAGGAAGGCAAGGTTGGAGTTTGAGTAATTATATAAGATTTTTTGAAAACAGGGAATTCTATGACACAATTTACCGTACTCTTATACTGGTTCTACCTGCTTCAATAGTCCAGCTAATTATTGCTTTTGCCATGGCTTATTTTTTAAGGCAAAAGATAAAAGGAAAATTCATATTACAAACTTTAATAATATTTCCACTTACTTTAGGTTCAATTATAATTGCAGCGGGAATGATAAGCTTTTTTAGCCCGAGAGGTTGGTTGAATCAGGCCATATTGGGATTAGGATTGATTGATGATCCGCTCAGGTTGTTGTACAACTACTGGGGAACTTTTATTGCTCTTTGTATTCTGGGCACAGCTTTTTTGTTTTCTAATTTTATTGGGCTAATGGAGAAGTTTGACTCTAATTTGGAGCTTGTTGCCCGTTCACTTGGGGCTAACGAACTTACAACCTTTAGGCAAATATTTTTGCCGTTAGTTCAATCGGGAGTGTTAAGCATTTATTCCCTTAGCTTGGTTATTCAACTGGCGGTGTATCCTTCTGCCGTGCTTGTAGGGAATCCTGCTCATGATACTCGCGTTTTTAGCGTGGTGGCTTTTGAACAGGCTAAGCTTCATTTCAATTACAATATGGCGATCACAATAGCGGTAGTAATGACAGTTACCCAGTTAATCTGTTTGAGGATTGTTAGTTTCATACGCAAAAAAGGTTACACCGGTTATGCGGGAACATTTAAATAAAAGGAGGAATGAGTATCAAAGTGACTGCGAAAATTCAAC
>CAZIRG010000047.1:0-10452 GCA_964541505.1 uncultured Syntrophomonadaceae bacterium
GCAGGGTATGGACGAAAAGACAAGTAAGATTGTACAGGTTATTTAGGAACAAGCACTAAGTAAGTCGGGGGAGGGGGGGACTCCTAACCACTGTAAACTGTAAACTGTAAACTGTAAACTTTTAAACCGCTGCTCCTAGCACAAAAAGAATAACCATCGCGGCTATGTAACCCGCCAATATAAACAACGAATTTAACCCAATATCTCCTAATACTATAGATGAAGGTCGGACTAATCCCAAATAAACCAAAGTTGCCAGCAGTATGCCCATAGCTGCAGTAATCAGGTGAAGAGGGGAAAGAAAAAAAAGCAAGGGACCCTGCTGATAAAAAATATCTACGGGGAAAAGTATCGCCAGATTGGTCAGATTGGAACCCAGAACGCTACCGACAGCTAGGTCAAAAGCCCCCATTTTGGCTGCGGCTGTAGCTGTAACTATCTCTGGTAAAGAAGTACTCAAAGCCAAAAACATGGAACCTACAAAAGTATGACCCCACCCGGTAATCTCGGCCAAAGCTTCTGCCGCATCTGCCAGTTTGATAGCTGCCAGAACAATAACCGCAGATGAAAGAGCAAAAGATAATACCGCCTTATACAAAGGATTTCTAGAAATTGTAAGAGAAATTTCTGGTTCTTTGTCACTTTTTCCTTGCCGCAAACAATAGGCGGCTGCTAAATAACTCAAAAACAGAATAGGCGTAATCGGTGAAATGCTTACGAAACTCCAAGGAACATTAAATCCGGCTATAACCACAAAAGTCATCAGAATAATGAAGATAGTAGTAGCTTTATGACCGTTACGAGAAATGTTATTAAAAATCGCTCCCTTGCCTTGAACCAAATCAATAAGAGCTATTATTCCTAGGTTAAAAAGATTGCTTCCTAAAAGATTCCCCACCGCCAAATCGGGAGCCCCAATATTGACAGCTCGCCAGCTGGCTACTAACTCCGGCAAAGAAGTGACCAAAGATAAGAGTATCATTCCCACCCAAAGACTACCTAATCCTGTTTCTTTGGCTATTTTTTCTGCACTGGCTGAAAGACGTGTACCTGAGAGATATATCAGAAAAGCACTAACTAGAAAAACGAGCCAAAGATAGTACATATCATAACACACACAAGTCACTCCGCTCTATATGAGGTTAAGAGGTTAAGAGACTAAGAGACTAAGAGGTTAAAAGATAAATAGGGGCAGGAAAACCCCGTGACCCCGTGACCCCGTGACCCCTTTTCGTCTTTTAATCTTTTAATCTAGCCACCCCCTCAACCGGTGCGTGGCAGATATAAAACGCACCGTTCCGGTCAACCCTCTCATTACCAAAGAGTGTGTTTGTGCTCTGTCACCATAATACCGCACCCCTTGTAAGAGTTCTCCATCGGTTATACCTGTAGCAGCAAAAATAACATCATCATTTCCAGTCAAATCTTCCATAGTCAACAGCTGATCTACTTTCTGCAGTCCCATTTCTTTGATCCTGGCTATTTCCTGCTCATCTTCAGGCAATAAGCGCCCTTGCATTTCGCCTCCCAGGCATTTTAGGGCAGCCGCAGCAAGAACTCCTTCCGGAGCACCGCCACTGCCAAAAAGAATATCTACTCCCGTATTCTCAATAGCGGTAGCTATAGCTGCTGAAACATCGCCGTCAGTAATAAGCTTGACCCTTGCACCTGCTTCCCTTATTTCGCGAATAAGTTTTTCATGTCGAGGACGATCCAGAATTATCGCCACCAGGTCAGAAACATCTCGCCGCAAACACTCAGCCACTATGCGCAGGTTTTCTCGAACCGAAGCATCTAGATTAATCTTCCCTGCCGCTTTAGGACCGACAGCAATCTTATCCATATACATATCAGGCGCATGAAGGAGTGCCCCTCGGGGAGCAATAGCCAGCACAGCAATAGCTCCAGGACCACCTTTGGCTACCAAGTTGGTTCCTTCCACAGGATCCACAGCCACATCTACCTCCGGCTCCTCAGCCCGACCCACTTTTTCACCAATGTAAAGCATCGGAGCCTCATCCATCTCCCCTTCTCCAATAACCACAGTTCCTTTTACATCTACAGCATCAAAAGCAATACGCATAGCATCTACTGCTGCCCCATCAGCAGCATCTTTTTCTCCCAATCCCATCCAGCGACCAGCTGCCAAAGCTGTAGCTTCCGTCACTCGCACAAACTCCAAAGTTAGCTTTCTTTCCATAACCCCATCTCCCTTCCCTTGTTAGAGGTGAGAGGTGGGAGGTTAGAGGTTAGAAAAGCACCGGGCTACCTTAAGATTACCTTTCCAACTTCCAACTTCTCACCTTGCCCCCTTCTAAACCTAAAACTGAAAACTACGTCCTCCGATCTCCCAATCTTTCATAAACGACTTTATCCCTTGCTCCGTCAAAGGATGTTGGAACATTTGCTTTAAAACTTTAAATGGTACCGTAGCAATATCAGCCCCGACCCGGGCAGCTTCGACCATGTGATAAGGATGACGTATGCTGGCTGCAATTACTTCTGTCGGCAAATCATAATAACGTAACATTTTTACTATATCCTGTACTAAGGCTATGCCATCATGCCCTTTGTCATCCAACCGTCCCAGAAAAGGGCTGACAAAAGCTCCACCGGCCCGAGCTGCCAAAAGAGCCTGATTCAGAGAGAAAATAAGAGTCACATTAGTTTTGATACCTTCTTCTTTTAGTTCCCGTGCTGCTTTTAACCCCTCCGGAGTAACAGGCACTTTGATAACTATCTGAGGAGCTATGGAAGCAAGCAACCTAGCTTCCGATACCATTTCTTTTGCTTCCAAGCTTAAAACTTCAGCGCTGATAGGACCTGACACTAAAGTGCTGATTTCAGCCAAAATTTTATGAAATGCTCCCTCTTCTCGCGCTACTAAGGAAGGATTGGTAGTAACCCCATCCACCAGTCCCCAGCTGACAGCTTCCTTAATCTCTTTTAAGTTAGCTGTATCAAGAAATATCTTCATCTAACAATCCCCTTCCTCAAGCTTTGCCGGAACAACCAAACAAACGCATTTTTTCCTTGATGACTTTTTTCATCTCTTCTTTGGCAGGGCCTAAAATCTTGCGCGGATCAAATTCTGCTGGTTTTTCTTTTAAAATTCCGTTTACTCCGCGCGTAAAAGCTTGACGAATATCAGTATCAATATTAATTTTTCTGATTCCCAATTCAATAGAGCGCAGAACACTATCTGCCGGCACTCCAGAAGCCCCATGCAAAACCAAGGGAATATCTACTTCTTTTTCTATCGCCTTCAGTCGTTCAAAATCCAGTTTAGGCACTCCTTTGTAAGGTCCGTGAGCAGTACCAATCGCAATCGCCAGAGCATCGACCTTTGTTTCTAATACAAACTTCCGCGCATCTTTGGGTTCCGTCATAAAAGCGTCTTTTTCAGCAACACTGATGTCATCTTCCGTGCCACCAATTTTTCCTAACTCTCCTTCAGTAGAAACTCCTACCGCCCGGGCTATCCTGCTTACTTCTGCCGTTGCTTTGATGTTTTCTTCTAGAGACAGCTTAGAGCCGTCAAACATAACTGAAGAAAAACCCTTGCGTATACACAACATAGTCTGTTCAAAGCTGGTACCATGATCCAGATGCAGCGCTACAGGAACCGAAACCAGCTCTGCAGCTGTACGTACCATAGCTACTATGTAGTCAATGCCAGCATAGCGCAATGCTCCCTGGCTGGCCTGTAGAATAACAGGGGATTTTTCGTCTTCCGCCGCTTCCATGATTGCCTGGACAATTTCCATGTTGTTGGTGTTAAAAGCTCCTACAGCATAACACCCTTTTTCAGCTTCCGCCAATATTTCCTTTAATGTAACCAATGACATAATAAATAAAACCTCCTTTATCAATTTACGGTTTGCGGTTTACAATTTACAGCTTACGGGGTTACAAAAGGTTACGACTAGGTAGGATTAGAGTTGAGGTACAGCCAATACTTTCCTAACAACCTCTTTTAATTTTTCCAAATCAAAAGGTTTTACGCCCCCTGTTTTGGAAGTTGGAAGAGGGAAGTTGGAGCACCGAGGTTCAGGATGATCCTATTCGTCGCATTCCTGGGTTGGACGTTGAAGAGTTCCAACTTCCTAGCCCTCGTTCCTCTTCCCTCGTCCTCGTTCCTAACCCCCGTCCAACTTCTAACCTCTGACTTCTAACTTCTAATTTAATGCGGCAGCAATTCTGTCAAAAGTGGGGAAAGGAAAGCGCCAAAGAATAAAAAGAAAAGGAGCAATGCTGCCAGAAGAAAGAGAAAAGGCAATAAAATAGCCAGAATAGCTCGCCCTGTGCTAAGGTTAAAAACACTTCGCACTGCCAAAACTCTCAAGGCAAATACCCAGATAAAGGTTGAAATAGAAACTATACCCATTATCTCCAGCGGTATTATCCTGTTTAAAAAACTGAAAGGTGCTATTAATACTGTAGGTAATTGAGCATAACCTAAAGCTGCACCTAAAGAGCGCACATCCCCTTTCTTGCCCAGAAGATGCGCCGCCAGACTCAAAAAAGATGCCCTCACTAAAAAAATCAAGGGACCGAAAGAAAGAACCAGCACCAAGCTTAGCAACGGCTCTGCTCTCGCGATAGCCTCAAAAAAAGCAACAGGTATACCTGTGCCTCTGCTCATCTCTGAAATCTGCGCTGGAGAAAACCCTCTCACCGTAGAAAGATTAGCAATGACCGTTACTCCCAGATAAACCAACAAGCCTGACCAAATGTTTGCCTTGATCGCAATACGTTTCAGCCCTTCTACAGGTTTAAACAACACATCATAAAAATCATCCCAAAAACTCACAAAACTACCTCCGATTCCCTAGCGCCAACTAGGTATGTTTTCTTTCAATAACCACCAGGGAGAAAAAAACTCAGGAGAAAGACCGCTTTGACTCAAAAACATCTGCCATGGAAAAATGTTTTGCTCAAACCTTTTCAACCGCACTTCTCCTTCTATGCCTAGCCGCTCTCTGACCAAATCAACAGCCTCATAAAAATTTCCTTCTTCATCTACCAACCCCAACTCTATAGCTTGACGTCCGGTAAAAACACGCCCATCAGCTAATTCTCTAACTTTCTCCATAGCCATATTTCTGCCCTCGGCAACAACCTCAATAAACTGTTCAAAAATATCATCAACTATGTGCTGTAACATTTCTCTCTCCTCGAGCGTCATTTCCCGGCTGGGACTACCAATGTCTTTGTGTTCTCCACTCTTTATTGTTTCAAAATCCATTCCCAACTTTTCATAAAGCTCTTCTAGGTTGGTTACCTGCATAATCACACCAATACTGCCAGTGATTGTAGCTGCATTAGCCACAATAACATCCGCCGCCGAAGCAATCCAGTAACCACCAGAAGCAGCTACATCGCCTAGAGAAGCAACTACCAGGATACCATTATCTTTAAGTCGCAGCACTTCACGGTGAATCTCCTGTGAAGCGGCAGCACTTCCCCCCGGACTGTTTATCCGCAAGATAACAGCAACTATTTCAGAGTCTCTCTGGGCAGCTCTAAGCTGCTCTAGGACGGCATCAGCACCTGGAAGTCCTAAAAGTCCGCCGCCACCTCTACCACCCAAGATAGCTCCTTCGATATGAATAACACCTATAACCTCATCATAGCCCGCCCAAGACTCACCCTGGGCAGGATGTGACCCGGAAAGATTTCTTAGACCATACCACAGACCTACTATTGTCAGCAAAACCAAAGGCAGTATAATAAATTTTTTCCTGTTCATCAAGCGTGCTCCTTCCCTACCTTTTCACCTTTTATATATTCCTTCTTCAGTAATTCACTGTCTTCCTGCTAATCAGCTATATTTTTTTAAATGGTCTTTTGATTTCTTCTTTTGATTTCTTTTGATTTCTTTTGATTTCTATGGTATAAAAGACAGAAATATCCCTGCTATAGCAAGGATATTTCTATCTTTTCCCTCAACCTTGTTTTTATGCTGCTTTACTAAAAACAGCAGCCTTATTCTTCCACAATGGCTTCCACGGGACAAGAGTCCACACAGGCACCACAGTCAGTACATTCTTCGGCATCAATGCTGTATTTTTCCTCTCCTTCACTGATTGCTTCCATAGGACACTCGGACTCGCAAGCGCCACAAGCAATACATTCATCTGTAATAATGTGAGTCATCATCAAACCTCCTTAACATTTTGATCTGGGAAGTTATAAGCCAACAACATTTATATAAACCCCTCTTCCTAGGCAAAAATCGCCTTAACAGTTCTTTCTCGCAAGGTGAGGGAACTCTCTATAAAATCCCGGAAGAGGGGGTGTGGCCGGTAAGGACGTGATTTAAATTCCGGATGAAACTGTGTTGCTACAAACCAAGGATGATCCTTGATTTCTATAATTTCAACAAGCCTATCGTCAGGAGAAATCCCACTTAAAGTCATACCTGCTGCGCTCAGTTTCTCGCGAAAAAGGTTGTTAAATTCATAACGGTGGCGATGTCGCTCATAGATAACCTCCGTATCATAGGCTTGGTAGGCCACCGTGCCCTTTTCCAGCCGGCAAGGATAAGCTCCTAGGCGCATGGTACCACCCAAATCAGCAATATCTTTTTGCTCCGGCAACAAATCTATTACCGGATAAGGGCTTTCCATCTGAAATTCAGTAGAATGTGCTTTTTCCCACCCCAACACATGGCGGGCAAATTCTATAACCGCACAATGCATTCCCAGGCAAAGCCCTAAAAAAGGTATCTTGTTTTCCCGGGCATATTGCACTGCCTTGATTTTTCCTTCAATGCCTCGGTCTCCAAAACCACCAGGAACCAAAATGCCATCTACTTCTAAAAGGTGTTTTTCAGCATCCTCTCGAGCCAAGACTTCAGCAGAAATCCATTTTATATCTACAGCAGCTTGATAGCTAACCCCAGCATGAGAAAGGGCTTCTGCTACACTAAGATAAGCATCTTTTAAGTCAATATATTTGCCAACTAAGGCAATTGTAACTTTTTTGCATAAACTATGAATCTTATCTGTCATATCTTTCCATGATGCCAGGTCAGCATTTTTACACTTTAATTTAAGTTTCTCTATAACAATACTGTCCATTCCCTCCCGATGCAAAGCTAAAGGTACATCATAAATGGAAGGCACATCTATATTTTCAATTACTGCCCGGGTGTCAATATCACAAAAAAGAGCAATTTTATCTTTAATATCCTGAGATAATTTTCTCCCGGAGCGACAAACAATAATACTCGGCTGGATACCTATGCTGCGTAATTCCTTAACACTATGCTGGGTCGGTTTTGTTTTCAGCTCACCAGCTTTAGAAAGAAAAGGAACCAAGGTAACATGGATATACATGATCGATTCTCGCCCCAAATCGCTTTTCAGCTGGCGAATAGACTCTAGAAAAGGTAGGCTTTCAATATCGCCGACAGTCCCTCCTATTTCTGTGATAACTACATCAAGATCTCCTTCCAATGAGCTCCTTAAAATACGTTCTTTTATCTCGTTGGTGATATGTGGGATTACCTGCACGGTACCTCCTAAGTAATCTCCTTTTCTTTCCTTGTTTATTACTGACCAATAAATTTTCCCGCTGGTGACATTGTTGTTTTTGGTTAGATTAATATCTATAAACCGCTCATAGTGCCCCAAGTCTAAATCTGTCTCGGCCCCATCTTCGGTAACAAAAACCTCCCCGTGCTGGTAAGGACTCATAGTACCAGGGTCAACGTTTATATAAGGATCAAATTTTTGGATAGCGACACTAAGCCCCCTTTTTTTCAGAAGACAACCCAGAGAAGCTGCCGTAATCCCTTTACCCAACGAAGATACAACTCCACCAGTGATGAAAATATATTTAGTCAATACAATCTGCTCCTTAATTAGAGGTGATGAAACTATGTCAAAAAAAGCAGTGCCTCCCGGATAAATTTGGCAGCTAAAAGAGCTGTGGTTTCTACCTGGTCATAGGGCGGAGAAACTTCTACCAAATCCAAACCCACCACTCGATTATCAGCAAGCACTTCGGGAATACGCAAAAACCCTTCGGCACTAATCCCCCCGGGTTCAGGCGTACCTGTTCCCGGCGCAAAAGCCGGATCCAGTACATCAATATCCACAGTTATATATAGAGGGCATTCTTTGAGATCAGAAACAACCTCTTTGAGTGGGGCTATTACTTCGTTTAGAAAAAGATTTGTACGAGCGTCAGCAAACAGCATTTCTTCTCTAGTGGCAGAACGTATGCCAAACTGATACACTTCTTTTATTCCCACATCTTCCAGCAAACGATATACTACCGAAGCATGCGAAAGTTTCTCTCCTTGGTAATGCGGACGCAAGTCCGCATGAGCATCAAAATGTAACACGGTCAGATCAGGATACAAACGATACAGCGCCTGAACAGCCGGAAAAGAAACTAAGTGGTCTCCGCCAAGCAAAAAAGGTATTTTACCCGCAGCTGCAATGGTAAAAACAGCTTCCTTGATACTTTTCAAGCTTTTCTCTACGTTACCATAAGGCAGAACCATATCGCCAGCATCAAAAAAAGAAATCTCTGTCAGGTCACGTCCGGCAGCCACGCTGTATTCCTCCAAGACAAGAGAAAGTCGGCGAATTGCCGCTGGCGCTGAGCGTGCCCCGGAGCGAAAACTAACTGTATAGTCCATAGGTGCACCCAACAAAACAACTGCAGCAGCAGCAAGGCTATCCCCACTGCCCAAAAAACTTTCCCCTTTTTCCCATAAACCTAGCAGTTTCACAACTTCTCTCCCTTATTATAATTATACTGTAACTATTCAGCTACAGCCAGTTGCCCGTTGCCAGTTAATTATTGTATAGCAAATTGGAGCCCCATAACCCCGTAACCACTGTAAACTGTAAACTAGCAACTGGTATTAAGGAGTTCTCTCACAAAAAGAGGTAAAGCAAAAGCTCCTCTGTGAATCTCGGCACAATAGTAGCGCATCTTCTCCAGTGGACACCTCGGGATTTGTACTTTTAAAGGATCATGCTCTTTTGAAGCAAGAATAAAGCTCCAGAGACCACTAGGATAAGTAGGAATACTGGCTAAATACAGATAAGCCAACGGAAAAATACTTTTTAGTCGGCAGTAAGCATTTCGTATCAAATCTTGGTTAAAAAAAGGGGATTCTGTTTGAGCAACAAGGATACCGCCTTCTCGTAAAGCTGCCTGAGCATCTTGGTAAAACTCCCGAGTAAACAATGCTACAGCTGCTCCTATCGGCTCTGTCGAATCAACAATAATTACATCATAATACTCCCGATGCTTACGTACATGTTCTATACCATCTTCTATTATTATTTCCACTCGAGGATGAGCCAAGGCAGAACTGATTTCCGGCAAATATCTTCTGCTGGCTTCCACCACTTCGCCATCTATCTCCGACAAAACTGCTTTCTCCACAGATGCATATTTAACAAGCTCGCGTAACACGCCACCATCGCCACCTCCTACCACCAAAACACGCCGAGGAGAGGGATGGGTCTGCATAGCCACATGAGTAATCATTTCATGATAAACAAACTCATCGGCTACAGTAGTCTGAACCATGCCGTCCAAAACCAACATTCGTCCAAACTGGCTGGTTTCCAACACAGCCAGCTCTTGGTAAGGCGTTTTTTTAGAGAGTAAAACATTGGTCACTTGGCAGGTTAATCCTACATAAGGAGTTTGTTTCTCCGTGTACCAAAGATCTGTTTTCACAACTTTTCCTCCCAAATTACACCATTAAAACAGCGGCCAGTGCTGCAGCTGTTTTAATTACCTTATGTTCCGCACTTTCAATTAACATTTTTACCATAGACATCTGGCGCAACGCAAAGGCTTCTGCAAGCATCTCTTCTATTTTTTTTCTGGCTTCCTGGCGAGAGCAAAAACCGGAAAACTCCATAATAACCCCAAAAGAATCAGCAGAAAAACCTATACCTGCAGCAGCCGCAATTAACGCCCCGGGCTCTGTACCAGTAATAGAAGCATACGCCACCGGCACCAGTGCTCCCGGCGAAAGAACCAATGACTGATCTTGCTCTGCCCCCGGCGGCAAGATACTGCTTATTCGTAACAAATTAACATTACCAATCCCTGCTTTTAAAAGCGCAGCATCAAATGCAGTCAACTTATAATTACCCTCCGCAGAAGCGGCAACAATTTTAAACTTTTTTGGAATGCACAACATAAGTCAGCAACTCTCCCCTTAACCTCTTTTAACCTCTTAACCTCCAACCGTTAACCCGTCTGTACCCTTCGCATAACCCCTGTAAACCGTAAACTGCAAACCAGTAAGCGGTATTACATTAACTAATTTTCGTTGTTGCATTTATACACAAATATTAGATTATAATCTGTATCAGTATACCAAAAAAAAAAAAGAAAAACAACTATAATTTGTTACCTCTACCTCAAAAACGGATTGTTCTCCCTCTCTTCTCCTATCGTGCTGGC
>CAZIRG010000048.1:0-10443 GCA_964541505.1 uncultured Syntrophomonadaceae bacterium
CTCCTCAATCCACTGGGGACGGTTCTTTTTTGGATTGCTGCTTTACAATTCCACTCCACTGGGGACGGTTCTTTTTTGGTTGTTATTTAACGATTGTTTGTAACTACTCAAGTTTATTGAACTGTTTTTAAAATTACCTCAAAGTTGCCTAAGCTGTTACAGCATATACCAGAGTGAGCACCGATACACATACCAACCAATACCAACCAACTAACCCCCAACCAATGATATTGTATAACTATTCAGCTACAGCCAGTTTCTAATTAAAAACCGGTAAACAGCTGATCTTTTAATATATTAACAATTAAACAGTCGTTTATTATTGATTATAGCTGATTTGCATTAATTTACTTGTATTAATTAATGTTTTTATCATATTTAATCATATTAATCAATTTAATCAAGACCTATTTATCCTAAAATCCCGGCAAAATTTATACCTACATAGAAAAACTGCGAACTTTAGGCATATTTGCAAATTATGTAGGTATAAATTTATACCTACATAATTTTTTGAAAACCTAATAAAATCAAGGGTTTTAGCTGTAGGTATAAAAATCAGAGGGATTCTAGGATTTATTTAAAGCTGTACGAAAAACTTTCTTGTCTTTAATACTCGTAAGCATTGGTATGCTTGTATCTTAAAAGTCATACGTCAGTACTGCCCGTAACCCCTGCAAACTGTAAACTGTAAACTGATAACGGTATTGCCTCAGTTAATTCTCGTTGTTACGGTTACGCTTACCAACAAACATTAATTTTTAACCCATCAACAACCCATCCATCTCATCCTCATCCATCTCATCCTCATCCATCTCATCCATCTTTTATATTTACATAATTTCGACAGGCTCCTCCATAATTCCTTTTAAGAATACTAAATAACTTTTAAAAAAAGATAACTACTCAGACTAAAAAACTAAGATATGTAACCGTTCACACTAATGTGTCATGATTCATGCTGCCATGTCATTTCGACTAGAGGGAGAAATGACAATATGGGCATGAACCGTTAACCAACTTCCCCCATTCCCCTTGTTCTTTCCACCGCAGCAACAATATCTTGTGCTGTCAAGTGATATTTTTTTAGAAGATCTCCCGGAGAGCCGGATTCGCCAAAAGTGTCTTTTATCCCTACCCGCATTAATGGTACCGGATAATTTTCAGCTGTTATTTCGGCGACAGCACTACCCAACCCACCAATAATACTGTGTTCTTCTGCCGTTACCAGTGCCCCTGTCTCCTCAGCACATTTTAAAATAAGCTCTTCATCTAAAGGCTTTAATGAAGCCATATTTATTACCCGAGCCTCTATACCCTTTTCAGACAAAAGAGCAGCAGCCTCTAGGGATATGGCTACCATCATACCACAGGAAATTATAGCAACATCTTTTCCTGAGCGCAGTACTTGTCCTTTGCCAATCATAAAAGAAGATTCTTTGTCTGTTACAACAGGTACTTTAGGGCGCCCAAGCCTGATATAAACAGGTCCTTTATGTTGCACAACGGCTTGTAAAACTCTTTCTGTTTCCGGTCCATCCGCAGGCACTAAAACAGTCATGTTTGGCAAAACACGCATAAGCGCTATATCTTCTAACGCTTGGTGCGAAGCACCATCTTCACCGACTGTTAGCCCGGCATGAGTAGCTGCTATTTTAACATTAAGAGAGGTATAAGCTATGGAGTTGCGAATCTGATCATAAGCCCTGCCAGTTGCAAAAACAGCGAAAGTGCTGGCAAAAGGAATAAACCCACTGGTTGCCAGTCCGGCTGCTGTTCCCATCATATCTGCTTCAGCTATACCCATATTAAAAAAGCGCTCTGGGAAAGTTTCTCCGAAAGCAGCAGTTTTAGTTGATTTTGAGAGATCTGCTTCTAAAACTACTATGTCTGTTCTTTCTTTACCCAGAGAAACCAATGTTCGACCATAGGCATCCCGGGTAGCAATTTTGTCTGTCATCTATTCCACTCCTGTTCCAGATGCTAATTCTTCCAAAGCCTGCTCTGTTTCTGTCGTATTCGGAGCCATACCATGCCAAGAAGCATCGTTTTCCATAAAGCATACTCCTTTACCTTTGACCGTATAAGCAATAATCATAACCGGTTTCTCCTTAACTTGCCTGGCTAGCTGCAGAGCTGCCGTTATTTTTCTCAGATCATGTCCATCTGTTTCTAAAACATGCCAGCCAAATGCCTGCCATTTTTCTTTGACAGGATCTACTGTCATAATCTGACTAGTCTTCCCGTCAATCTGCAAGCCATTGTAATCCAGAAAAGCTACCAAGTTATCTAAGCGGTAATGTGCTGCTGTCATAGCAGCTTCCCAAACCTGACCCTCCTGTATTTCTCCATCTCCCAAAATAGCATAAACCCGGTAATCTAAGCTAGCAAGCCTAGCTGCCAACGCCATACCATTTGCCACAGAAAGCCCCTGCCCCAGGGAGCCGGTAGATATTTCTACTCCCGGAACCTTACGCATATCTGGATGACCTTGTAGCGGAGAATCCACTTGTCGTAAAGTATCTAACAAATCTCGACTAAAAAAACCTCGTGCCGCCAAAACAGCATAAAGAGCCGGAGCAGCATGTCCTTTACTTAAAACAAAACGGTCTCGCCTCGGATCTGTCGGTACTTGTGGGTTAATACGCATCTCCTGAAAATAAAGAACTGTAAGAATATCTGCTATAGAAAGAGACCCCCCTGGGTGCCCCGACCCAGCTGTGCTGATCATTTTAACAATATCTCGGCGCAGAAAACAAGCTATCTCTGCCAATTCAACATTTTTTACCACTTCAAAACCGTCTCCTTTCGAGATTAAAAGGTCAAAAGATAAAAAGATAAAAAGATAAAGAGGAGATCAAAACTCACAACCCAAAACTTAAAACCCGAAACCTAAGCCCCCGTCCAACCTCTCACCTCTCACCTCTCACCTCTCACCTCTCACTTGAAAGCCTTCACCCAAAACTTCACTAGCACTGCTGATAATCACAAAAGCACCAATGTCTATATCATGAACAATCGCTTTCAAACGAGAAACTTCTGTGCGGTTTAGTACCACCAGTAAGATAGTTTTCTCCTGTCCAGTGTAAGAGCCTGTTGCTTTTAAATGCGTTACCCCACGTTGTAGATTAGAAAGTACCCTGGCAGCAATTTCATCACCCTTATCTGATATAATAAGGGCGGTTTTGGAAAAAGCAAAACCCTCCTGCACAGAATCTGCAATTTTACTGGTTACAAAGAGAGAAAGAAGAGCATAGAGGGCTATCTCGGCATTAAAAAAAACCAATGCCAAAGCAATAATAACAAAGTCAATAGCCAGCAAGCTCTGTCCCATAGTAAGTCCAGAGTAATGGTTTAAAAGTCGAGCCGCTATCGTTGTCCCCCCGGTAGAACTTTGTACCCGAAATACAATACCCAGTCCTATTCCTACCAGAATACCACCATAAATAGAAGCCAGCAACAAATCAGAAGTTACCGGTCGCAAGAAAGCAGTCAATTCTATCAGAACAGAAAATAACACAGCTCCTATAAGAGAGGTAAGAATAAAGCGCTGTCCTATAACACGCCAGGAAAAAATAAAAAGAGGTATGTTAACTAAGAAAAAAAATATACCTATCGGAATACCAAAAAGATGGTATAAAATAATAGCCAAACCAGTGATACCACCTGCAGCAATCCGGTTGGGAATCAAGAAAATATTCATAGCCACAGCCAAAATAATGATTCCCACCAAAAACCAAAAAAAGTCTTTACTATTTTTCTTTAACCAATCTCGCATTAACCTTCCCCTCGTCCTCTCTTCTCCTCTTAACCTC
The DNA here is from genome assembly GCA_964541505.1 of uncultured Syntrophomonadaceae bacterium. Classification (GTDB taxonomy): domain Bacteria; phylum Bacillota; class Dethiobacteria; order PWVN01; family PWVN01; genus CAZLTH01. The sequence goes on from CAZIRG010000048.1 coordinate 3,816, forward strand.
TTAACCTTTTAATCTCGTCTTCCCCTCGTTTCGAAAACTGCTGTAGAAAAGCCTCTATAAAAACATCTAAATTTCCTTCCAGTACACTATGAACATTCCCTACTTCTACTTGAGTTCTATGGTCTTTAGCCAGGGAATAAGGATGAAAAGTATAGGAACGTATTTGGCTACCCCAGGCAATTTCCTTCTGCTTTCCTCGCAAACTACGCAACCCTTCTTCCTGCTGTCGCTGATAAAGATCTGCTAGTCGAGCTCTGAGAACACGCAAAGCTCTCTCTCTGTTGCTATGCTGCGAACGTTCCTTCTGACAGGAAACAACAATTCCGGTAGGCAAATGCGTAATACGTACAGCAGAATCAGTAGTATTGACATGTTGTCCCCCTGCTCCCCGAGAGCGAAAAGTGTCAATTTTTAAATCTACTGTTTTTATTTCCAGATCAGCAGAATCCTCTATTTCCGGCAGTACATCCAAAGAAGCAAAGGAAGTATGACGCCGGGAGTTAGTATCAAAAGGAGAAATACGAACCAAACGATGCACACCGCGCTCTGCCTTGAGGTATCCATAAGCATAGGGCCCTTTGACCTGAAAAGTTACACTTTTAATGCCGGCCTCATCGCCTGGAAGTAAGTCCAAGATTTCCACCTGATACTTGCTCTTTTCAGCCCAACGGGTATACATACGTAAAAGCATTTCTGCCCAGTCCTGAGACTCGGTGCCACCAGCCCCAGGATGAATAGCCAAAATAGCACTGTTCTTATCATACTTTCCTCCTAAGAGAAAAATCAATGACATTTTTTGCAGCTTTTCTTTGATTTGAATGCTTATACCCTGGGCTTCTGTCAATAATTCCTCGTCTTTCTCCTCTTCATATAATTCCAGCAAAACTTCCACTTCAGAAATATCTGTTTCCAGATCAACAAAAGATTTGATTTTATCTTGCAAACAACTTATTTCCGTAATGATTTCCTGTGCCTTGCTGCGGTTTTCCCAAAAATCAGGCTTAGCAGAAAGCTTTTCTAGCTTCTTTACTTTCTGTTCTATTTCCGGCAGGTCAAAGGGAAGCCCTCATTTCGGTTAATTTTTCCCGATATTCTTGTAAAGATTTTTTTAACTCACTCAACATTCCAATCACCCTTTCTTCTCTCTCACACCTTACATCTTACATCTCACACCTTATAACAGCATTTCTTATATTTTTTACCGCTGCCGCAAGGACATGGTTCATTCCGTCCTATTTTTACCACTCGCCTCGGCTGAACTTTAGGTGGCTCCCCCCCAGCCAGCGCCCCTCGTTCATCATCAGTCATCACCTGCCCAGAAGAAGCCAACGAAGCCGTAGCTTCACCTACCACAGCACGATGCTCCAACCGACTGACTATCTGCACACGATAAATAAGTTTTACCATCTCTTCCCGTATGCTGGCAATCATGCCTTGGAAAAGGTCATAAGCCTCCTTTTTATATTCCATAAGAGGATTACGCTGCCCATAGGCTCTCAGACCAATTCCATGGCGCAAATTATCCATAATATCTATATGATCCATCCATTTAGTATCCACCAAACGCAAAAGAATAACTCTTTCCAATTCCCTAAGATTTTCTTCTCCTAACTCTTTTTCTCTTGCTGCATAGCGGTCAAGAGCTCTTTCCAAAAAGATTTCTGCTATCTCTTCCCGATCTTTCTCTGCTAGATCTTTTTCTGTCAATGAACCAGCAGGCAAGAAAAAGTTTTCTGCTGTTTCTAGAAGTCCTTTCAGATCCCATTCTTCCGCATAAACCTTTTCATCACAATAGTTGTCCAAAGAGGTAAAAACAACTTCTCTGATCATATCCTTTACAGTTTCTTTTAAACTCTCACCTTCCAGCACACGGCGTCTCTGCTTATAGATAACCTCTCGCTGCTGATTGATGACATCGTCATACTCCAAAACATATTTACGGATATCAAAGTTACGTGCCTCTACTTTTTTCTGTGCATTTTCAATCGCCTTACTAATCAAGGGATGATCAATGGGTTGGTCTTCATCTACACCCAGTTTCTCCATAATGTTGGCGATACTTTCTCCACCAAAAATACGCATCAAATCATCTTCTAATGAAACATAAAACTGAGCCGAGCCCGGGTCCCCCTGGCGACCAGAACGTCCCCTTAGCTGGTTATCAATCCGGCGACTTTCATGGCGTTCCGTACCTATTATATGTAACCCACCTAAGCTCGTAACTCCTTCGCCCAGAACAATATCTGTTCCCCGGCCAGCCATATTGGTGGCTATAGTAACCCCGCCTCGCTGACCGGCATCCTTAATAATTTCAGCTTCCCTTTCATGCTGCTTGGCATTTAAAACATTGTGTTTGATGCCTCGCCTGGTAAGCAAGCTGCTTAATTCCTCAGATTTTTCAATAGATATTGTTCCTACTAGAAGAGGCTGCCCCTGGCTGTGTCTGGTCACAATTTCTTCTACCACAGCCTTAAATTTTGCTCTTTCTGTTTTGTAAACAACATCAGGCAATTCTTGCCTGATCATCGGCTCATTGGTAGGAATCACTACTACATCTAAATTGTATATTTTCATAAACTCTTCTTCTTCTGTAGCAGCAGTACCTGTCATACCTGCCAGTTTGCTATACATGCGAAAATAATTCTGAAAGGTAATCGAGGCTAGAGTTTGGCTCTCCCTAGCTACTTTAACTCCTTCTTTGGCTTCAATAGCCTGGTGCAACCCGTCACTATAACGGCGACCGAACATTAAGCGACCGGTAAATTCATCCACAATCACTATTTCACCATCTTTAACCACATAATCACGATCCCTCTTCATCAATACCTGTGCTTTTAAGGCTTGGTTCAAGTGATGTGAATACTCCATATTGGTATCGTCATAGAGATTTTCCAGTCCCAAAAACTTCTCTGCCTTGACAACACCACTTTCCGTAAGGATAACGTTACGCTCTTTCTCATCTACTGTATAGTCCTGCTCTAATTTCAACCGTGGCACAAACGCCGCAAAGGTTTTATAAAGCTCAGTAGATTTAGCTACCTGCCCAGAAATAATAAGAGGTGTCCTAGCTTCATCAATTAAGATACTATCCACTTCATCAACAATAGCATAGCTAAGAGTTCGTTGTACTAGATTTTCGCTGCGAACAGCCATATTGTCTCTAAGATAATCAAAACCAAATTCATTATTGGTACCATAAGTAATATCTGCAGCATAAGCTTCTTGACGCTGAGAAGAGTTTAGACCATGCACAATAAGACCTGTTTTCAAACCTAAATATTGATAAATTTCTCCCATCCATTCGCTATCCCGGCGAGCCAAGTAATCATTAACCGTTATAATGTGTACGCCTTCTCCAGTTAAAGCATTGAGATAAGCTGGCAAGGTGGCAGCTAAAGTTTTGCCTTCCCCTGTTTTCATCTCGGCTATCCGTCCCTGATGCAAAACAATGGCACCCATAATTTGTACGTCAAAAGGACGCATACCCAGGGTACGCCGGGAAACCTCCCGTACCACAGCAAAAGCTTCCGGCAGTAAATCTGTCGTAGTTTCTCCCTTAGCCAATCGCTCCTTGAACTCCCTCGTTTTAAGCTTAAGAGCAGCATCTGCTAATCGCTGTATCTTTTCCTCTAAAGCATTCACCTGTTCTACAATACGCTGGATTTTTTTTAGTTCTTTTTGATTGGGATCACCCAAAATCATTTTTAAAAAACCCACGAAATACAAACTTCCTTTCTTCTAAACTCCCTTCACCACTGACTTTCCAAACTGCGGTCCAATATCTTCTGTCAAAGCCCAAAGACCGCCTGAAACAAGGCTGTGTCCTCCCAGAATTATGGGCACAGGCGCTTCTACAGCCGCCCGGGTAAACTCTCGCACAAAAGAATCTTTAATCCCCTGCCAGCGCCCCAAGTCTGAATTAAACCGGTCTTCAACTGTTGGTTCTAATTTTTTATGTGCAAATATAACCCGACTATCAATGAAAGCGCAGGCAGCAGTACTGCTAATATAAGAAAAAAACTTTTCTATACCGACTTCGTCTAAGAAGTAGCCTATAAAAGAAACCACCTCTTTATTTTTTAACCGACCAAGGGCTTTCATACCCCTTTCTTCAGAAAAAACACGTAGGCGAGCCTTAAGATATAAATTCATCTTAGCTATAACAGGTGCGCCAATGCGCCCAATAAGTAAAATTTCCTCGTAGTCACCGGCGAGCACCATGCGTGCCTTAAGTATATCATCAATGTCAAGAGAAGCAGCTGCCAAACTCTCCCGGGCGTGTGGTCCTGCCCAAGAAGTAGCCGCCATAACAAGCAAATCAGCAGGAGTATCCAAGTCAAAAAATGTACCCAAAGAAGGAGGAATAAGAATCTGATCAATACCGCTACCATTTTGTAATTCTACTGCCAAAACATTATCAGTAGCAGGTGGAGAAATTTGAAGCAAAAGAGATGCCGGTGTAAAGGCCACTAGGTCGGCTGATTGACTGTTGTTGGAGAAAATAGCCTTATCTGCAGTCAGAAGACGATGACATATGTCATTAATTTCTTCAACAGTTAATAAAGGTCCACCTCCGCCGCCTAGATAAAAAAGATGTTTCAGTAAATTCTCTTTGATAATTTTTTGCAGTTCTCGACCGAAAGAAAACTCTGCCGGTGAAATATGATTGACGAAGGAGCGAGCACCTAAAGACTCCCCTTCCCTCGCCAGATCAGGATAATTAGTCAGCAGAAAGATATCCCCCACCAGGGGGGAAGACTTTAACTTACTAATATTATCCAGCAGGAAAGCCTGACGCACAGCAGCCATTTCTGCCTCCACACTAGAGCTTTCTTGCCCTCCTTCAAAAATAACTACGGTTACAAGGTCAGATTGACAATCAGACAACTACTTTCACACTCTCCCTAATGTTTTTAAAAGTCCGGTCCAATTAAGCCATAGTTTCCATGACGACGGCGATAAACTACATTAACACTTTCTGTATCCGCATTCACAAAAACAAAAAAGTCATGCCCTATAAGATTCATCTGCAAAATAGCTTCCTCTACAGACATAGGTTTCATAGCAAAACGCTTAGTACGAACAACCCTGGCTTCCTCTTCTACCGAGGCCCTTTCGCGTGCTATCTGTTCATTAACAGCCTTCAGACCTCCTTTCCTAAATTTTCTATTTATTTTAGTTTTATACTTATGAATTTGCCTTTCCAGTTTATCAAGAACCAAATCAATCGAACTGTACATGTCAGATGTGGACTCTTCGCCTCGTAAAATAAGCCCATCAATCAAGACCGTTACTTCCACAATATGGCTATCTTTAGTCACTCCTAATTTTACCTGCGCCTCAGCATCCTCAAAGTACTTTTCCAGCTTACCTATCTTTTTCTCAACATGATCCTTTAACGCCGGGGTAACATCAATGTTCTTGCCTCTAACTGTAATTTTCATTTTTCTGCCCCTTTCTTACTGTAAAAACTATCTTAAATTTTTCTACTCTTCAGAGTGTTAGGCGATGTTGGGCTTTTTTTTATTTCATTGAGATTAAAAACTCCTCTATAGTCAAATCAGCTCGGGCAATAAGTGATCTTAAAGTCCCCTTTGCGACCTCACGATGGTCAGGAACAGATAGGGTAGTAATATGTCCTTCCTTCACAAGAATAATGTGACTTCCTCGTTGCCTCGCAACCTCCCACCCCAGATTCCTAAACACTTTCACAACTTTACGACCGCTTAAAAGAGGAATCTTCTGCATTAGACCGACACCTCTACTTCACGCATACTTATAGTGAGCGGCATACCCCTTTCAGCTCGAACTTCAAGGCACTGTCTTATTGCGTCCTTGATATTTTCCACTGCTTCCTTCTCAGTCCTCCCTTGGCTCACACATCCCAGAATAGATGGACATTCCACTACAAACATCCCATCCTCATCTCGTTCAATTGTTACAAGAAACTTCATTAGCTTATACCTCCTGTAATTTGATTAATTTTACAATAAAGTTATAATCTGTAGGATAATTTATATCTTCCAGTACAAACTGCTAAGCATATTTTAAGTTATTGTAACTATTCAGGCACTAACATAATAGTTAGAGATTGAATACTACTGGACAGTTTACAGTTTACAGTGATTACGAGGTTACAATTTGCTATACTATACAATAATTGTAACTACTTGAGCCTTGTTGCTGCAGCAGATTAGGCAACTTTGAGATAATTTTAAAAACAACTTAATAGACCTGAGTAGTTACCAATAATTAACTGGCAACTGACAGCTGACAGCTGACAACTACTTTATGAACCATTGTTCACCGGTTTTAAATTAGAAACTGGCTGCAGCTGAATAGTTAAATAGTTACATATACATATACATATACATATAATATTCCCTTTAAGAAAGAAAAATCCTGCTTTTCTCTAGGTAAAAAAATAAGGAGCCAGATGGCTCCTTATTTGGAGGTTGGAGGTGGGAAGTTGGACGTTGAAGATTGAAGAGTTCTAACCAACTAACCCTTAACCAACTAATTATACTTAAACTTCTCCCACTTCCAACACAAACCATATAGAAGCTATTTCGTTTAACCAACTAATTATACTTAAACTTCTCCACTGCCTGAATAAGAGTTTCCATAG
>CAZIRG010000049.1:0-10145 GCA_964541505.1 uncultured Syntrophomonadaceae bacterium
TAACCCCATAACCCCATAACCCCATAACCCCATAACCCCATAACCCCATAACCCCGTAACCACTGTAAACTGTAAACTGTAAACTGTAAACTGTAAACTGTAAACTGTAAACTGTAAAGTGGTATTCAATCTCTAACTATTACGTTAGTGCCTGAGTAGTTACCTTATTTTATATAAAAAAAGCCAAAATATCAAGCTATTTATTGTTTCCCGACTGACGCTTGATTTTTTAAACACCAGCATACCAACGTTTGCGAGAATTAAAGACAAGAAAGTTTTTCGCACTATTGTTAATAAATAAACGCTGATGGACGCTGATTAATCAGCACTGCTCCAACGTAAATGTGTTTGGCAAATAACTTATATACGTTTAAAATGTGTAATATCCTATAAGTATTTTATATCACAAATTTATCATAAGTAAAGCACCAACAAAGAATAAGTAAAGCAATTTTAAAGATAAGGAGGTGATCAGGATACGGTCCAAATATTCTAAAAGGCTTAATGAGATTGGCGAGGGCAAAAATGATTTGGGCTTGGAGATTATTAAAAGGGCACATATTATAGTTATAGCTAAAAATCAGAACCCGGAGACAGAAAGGGGTAAATATAAATGAACCTAAACAAATTAAACAGCATCAAAACTAAGGTGCTTGCCTTGCTGGGGCTGGCGTTGCTAGGTTTAATAATCACCGGCTGGTTTACACTGCGGCAGGCTGCTCAGCTGCAGGAGGAGATGCTTTTTGCAAGCATAGAAGAAATGGCTTGTGCCAACGCTGAAGTGCTGGAAAGGAAACTACAAATCGAAATGCACTCTCTATTGCTTACCAGTAAATCACCACTATTACAGGAAGAAGATATCTATGTCGCTCTGACCTACCTGCATAATCTACAGGCAGAAAAAACCCGGCAAGGTTCTGCTATTATTTCTTTAGGTCTGGTCGACTTGGAAGGTTATCTGCAAGAAGCAGCCGACCATGACCATGTAACTCTTCAGCGAGATGCCGATTTCTTTAAGGCTATCCTCGGCGGAGCGCCGCTGTTTTTCTCTTCTCCCGACTTTTCTGAAGCTTATCCGGACCTAATACGGGTAGTAATAGCCTTACCGGTTTTAAAAGATGGTCAACTTTACCGGGTCTTGCATGCCCGGTTAGAACTCAATCAGTTTGCCCCCCTTATGGAGGAACTAAAGTTTGGCGAAAAGGGTAGAGCCTTTGTGGTGGATGAACACGGCATCATTGTTGCTCATCCTGATCCTGATTTACTTCTAGTAGATTGGACTAGTCCAAGTGAACTTATACCAGCAGAGGTAGCAGCCTATGGTCGTCAGGCAGTGGAGAAAGTTTCGGGGTAGATAGAATATACTTTCCGAGGTGTAGATTCCATTTTAAACTTTAAACCCATACCTTTGACTAACTGGATTATGGTTACTGTGCTTGATCAAGAGGAATTTTTTGCTCCTTTAAACGCTCTGACCAGACAGATAACAATAATAATCACCGCAGCCAGTTTGCTGCTTTTCTTTTTCGGCTGGTATATAGCCAATAAAATAACTCGCCCTTTGAAAAAATTGATTTTGTCTGCCACCAACTTAGGTTCTGGTGATTTTAATACAGCCATAACGGCAGAAACAAAAGATGAAACCGGTCAGCTAGCAGCTGCTTTTGAAAAGATGCGCCTAAGCCTCAAATCACTAATTGGCAGTATTGCTTCCTCCAGTGTTAAGGTAGCTGATACTGCTAGAGAGTTAAAGTCCCAAGCGGAACAGACAGCTACCACTGCTACTGAAAACGCTGCCAGTGTAAATGAAATATCAGCCACTATGGGTGATGTAGCCGATAATATTAAGGCAGTAGCTGATCAGACCAGTGCTGCCAACGAACAGGTCGATCGTGGGCAGGAAAAAATTGAAAATATTGCTCATACTATGCAGGAAATAGAAACAGCCACCAGTCAGGGAACTACCTCTGTGAATGATTTAAGCCGCTCCATAAGTAAGGTAGATGACTTTGTCTCCGTTATCAACGATTTGGCCGGGCAGACCAATCTCTTGGCCCTAAATGCTGCCATTGAGGCTGCTCGGGCAGGAGAAGCCGGTAAGGGTTTTGCCGTGGTGGCCGAAGAAGTGCGTAAACTGGCTGAAAGCTCTGCCCAATCAGCCGAAGAAGTTAGCCAAACTATTAAGTCTATAAAGCAGCAGTCTGAACAGGCTGCAGCAGATATGATCAACAGTCAGGAAAAGGTAAACCTTGGCAGTCGGATTGTAGAAGAAGTACGTCAATCCTTTGCTACTATTAGAGATGTGGTACAAAAATTAAACCAAAACATTGAAGGAATATCTGCTGCTACTAAAGAGGTCGCTGTAGCCTCTCAAAGTGTAGCTGCTGCTACAGAAGAACAAACTGCCATTATGGAAGAAGTTTCTGCCTCTGCCGCCGAGTTGAATAATACCTCGATAGAGATGGACGACATACTGAAAAAATACAGGAGGAGATAGAGGTGGGGATAATAGGTGGGAATAAGGTCTAGAATTTTAGACACGAAGGAAAAGTGTTGCTTAAAGCTAAAGGAACCTAAAAGCATCAAGGTTAAAATAATAGGATTGTTGCTTATAAGCGTATTGTTTTTGCTAGTTACCGGTGAAATAATCCTGTATCGTGCCAGGCAGATTCAGACTGATGTTAGGGAACTGATTAGCAAGACAGCTCTAGCCAGTACCAGGGTGATGACCACTACCAGGTCTTTGCTTCTGCGCTTGGAGCAAGAGGATCGGGCGACTGTAGAAATCACTTCTATGGTAAATAAAATGTCGGATACTGTAGATGTTTTGGTGGAAAATATTGCTGTCTTGTCTATGCAATCAACAGTTAATGCTGGAGGTGTAGATGAAGAAATCTGGCGTAATTATATTGTGCCGGAGGAGAAAAATAAAGAAGAAAAGTTGACAGAAGAAGTAATCCCTTCACTGAATTTATTGAGTCAATCTATGGATGAAATAGGGCAGTTTATGTTTACGGTCAGGACTGTTGCCGAACAGGCGCAAGCGCTTAGTTTAAAGGCGAGTGTGGTACAGGTTCTGGTAACTGTGCTGGAAGTGAGGGATAAATATACGCAAGGGCATTCCGAGCGAGTGGCACAGTGGGCTAAAGCTGTGGCTGTAAAAATGGGATTGACGGCAGAGGAGCAAGAGATAGCTTATATCAGTGGACTATTGCATGATATTGGCAAAATAGGCATAAAAGAGGTTATATTATTCAAAGAGAGCAAGCTTACAGAGTCAGAATATCAGGAAATAAAGCTTCATCCCGGTATAGGAGTTAGTGTTCTTAAATCAGCCAAATTCCCGGAGGAAATTTTAGAAGCAGTTCTCTGGCATCACGAGGATTATGCTGGTGGTGGTTATCCGGAAGGTATCAGCGGTGCGTCCATACCTCTGATGGCTAGGATTATCAGGGTGGCAGATGCCTATGATGCTATGACTTCAGACAGGGCTTACCGCAAAGCTTTTTCCGCTGAGTGGGCATTGGAAGAATTAGAGCGCTGCCAGGGGAAACAGTTTGACCCGGCAGTAGTGACGGCTATGCGAGAGGTTTTGATTAGTGAATGAGCTCAGTACTTATGCATGACTTTTATCAGCGTCTACTTTTAAACATTTTATAATTATTTTAATGCTTCAACACTGAGCTCTGTCTTTTTTTGTTGACATTTCATAGCAGATGCCTTACCATTAAGTTGGAGGGTATTTATATGCATAAAAAAAGTTTACCTGAAAAAGATAGGCAGAAAATAATAGATTATTTTAAGCATAACAGTAATATAGATGCTGCTTTTCTTTTTGGTTCTTACACAACATCATATTTTACTTCTATGAGCGATATAGATTTTGCCATACTTTTTAAACGTATAATTGGGATAAAAGAGGAGTGCGAAATCTTAGCAGATATTTCCGAATTACTGGAAACTGAGAAGATTGATTTGGTTAATTTGAATAAGGCACCTTTAAATCTTCAAATTAAGGTTATTTCTGAAGGCATACTATTATACGAACGAGACTTTATTCGCACAAGTGACTTTATAGAAAAAGTGCTGAAATATTATAGTGATTACGAAATTACGTTAAAAAAATTCTATAAAGAATATGATGAGGCCTTAAGGGAGGCTTATTTACATGAATGATAAATTGGTTGACAAAGAAAAAATTAGAACAAAAATTCAAATCATTGAAGAAAGCCTTAAAAAACTCAATTTGCTTGAACAGGTAGAGTTTGAAGAGTTTGTCTCTGATTTTAGAAATATTGAAACAGCAAAGCACCTTTTACAAGTTTCGATTGAAGCTATGGTAGATATAGCAAATCATATTATTGCTAGACTACGGCTTAAGACTCCCAAAAGCAGAAGAGATTCTTTTCTAATATTGCAAAAAGAAGGCGTTATTGACGAAATAAGTGTTAAGAAATATATTTTGATGACTAAATTTAGAAACCGGGTTGTTCATTTATATTATGATGTTGACAGTAAAGAAGTTTATGAGATATTGCAGCAAGATTTAGGCGATTTCAAAAGTTATATTCGCCAGGTAGTAAAATTTTTAAATTCGGGATGATATCCTGTAAAGAATAGGTGAGTGCCAAATAGGCAAGTTAGCCATTGGATGTAAACGATTAAGTGGGATGGTATAAAAAAACAGGAGGGGTTGGAAATATGCTCATGAGCAGTAAAAAAAGCAAGCATTATCTGGTGATGCTCGTATTCTCGTTTAGTATCGCTTTTATGTTGCACCTCTTGTTATTTGTTACAGCACCGCTGGCAACAATACTGATGCAAGAACTTAACTTGTCTTATGCTGAATTTGGTTTTATCTTCTCGGCGGCTATGCTGAGTCTTGTTTTTTCCAGAATACCCTGGGGGTTAGTAAGTGATAAGGTCGGATATCTGAAAGCTTTTAAGGTAGCTTTGCTTCTTTCTACGGTTGCAGCCGTACTGCGAGCGTTCACTACTTCTTATTTGACGTTATTATTAAGCCAGATTTTTCTTGGAGTAGGTTTAGGTGCAATTATTCCCGGGTTAACTTTAATGGCGAAAGAGTGGGCAGACGGCAAGAGAGCAGGGTTTTTTACCGGTATTTATGTTGCTGGCTTTGCGGCTGGTAATGCGGCGGCACTTGGAATTACACCTTATTTACTGAGGATAATGGACTGGCGAGAGGTTATGCTTGCCTACAGCATTCTGGCAGTAGTTATATGTGGGCTTTGGTGGAGGTTTGCTGTAAGTAACGTGAAAGAGAAGTCGGTAGCTAAATTCAGTAATTTTACAAGCATTTTAAAAGACAGGTATGTCTGGGTCTTGCTTTTTTTGATGCTGGCTGCCATGGGCAGCTATGATACGCTTGCTACCTGGATGCCAAAATTTTTGGAGACGAGGGAAATTAATAAAGTGCTGGCAGCCTTACTTCCTTTAGGTTTTTTTCTGGCAGGTCCTGTAGTGGGTTTTATTTCGGATAGAATAGGTGACAAGAGGAAATTGATGGTTATACTTAGTGTGCTGGCAACATTATCAATTGTAGCTATTAACTATCTTCCTGCTGCTTTTTTATTTACAGTAATTTTCCTTGCTGGGTTTATTATCAATGGCGTACTTACAATTACTCTGGCAGCACTTGCAGAGCATAAGGGCTTTGCAGATTCTACAGGTGGTGTTGTTGGTTTTGTTTCTTCTCTCGCCAATGCCGGACCAGTGGTGATGCCGGTTTTATTTGGGTTGTTGATTGATATTATAGGTACATTTTCCATTTCGTTATTTTTTGTTGCTGCTGTTTCCGGTGGTGTTTTTATTTTAAGTTCCAAGTTTGTTAATGGAGAGAATGCATGAGAGGTTGTTATTTCATCTGATTCTCAAAGGCAAATTAAGCTTTTTTGCCGTTTCTATTGCCTGGTTTATATCAATACCTGCTCCGCTTACTACTGTAAGTAAGACATTGTTAATATTTTCTTGGCATTGTAAGATAAATTCAATTAAAGAAGGATAAGCTTTATCAGGCTCAAGGGGGCGGCAAATTTTATTGTATTCTTCTTTGCTGGAAGCGTTTAGGCTGATGGAGATTCTATCTACTATTCCTTTCAATAAAGGAGGCACAGAAGTTTTATGTATTAAATTAGCGTGCCCGTTAGTATCAACTCTGACTGTACCGTTTTTACTTTTAATAAATTGAGATATTTTAATAACTTCTTTTAACCTGATTAACGGTTCACCATAGCCGCAGAAAACTACTTCTTCATATTCTGCCGGGTTTTCGATTATCTTGATGATTTTTGCCGCAGTTGGTTCTTTGCTTAGCAAGAGGTTATATCCTCTTACCCCATCGGCAAAGTTTCTGATACAAAAAGTGCAATTATTGGTACACCTGTTGGTTATATTGAGATAAAGCTTGTTTCCTATTTTATAGGCATAAAGATTTGTATCTGGCATTTATCTATCCCTCCGATTATGAATTATTATAATCCTAGGAGAAACTTATTTTAACACAAAAAATTGGAGATTGTAAGCCCTCCCCACAAGTGAAAGCTTATAATCTCCAATTTAGTAGGGGCAATGCCTGATGATCTGATCTTTTGTAGCTACTTACAGCAGCCTGTCTGCGTGCGACGCACAGGCAGGCTTGACTTAGTCACTCGTTTATTTCCTCGCCTGTAGTTTCTTCTCTTCTTCTTCTCTTAAGACTCTGCGTAGCACTTTTCCGATCATGGTCTTGGGAAGTTCCTTTCTGAACTCTACTCGCTTAGGGACTTTATAGGCAGCCAAGTTTTCCCTACAATGTTTAATAACTTCCTTCTCAGTTAAAGAAGCACCTTTTTTGGTAACGATATAAGCCTTAACGATTTCTCCCCAACGGGGGTCGTGAATTCCAGCCACCACAGCCTCCTGGACAGCGGGATGGGTGAAAAGGACTTCTTCTACATCCCGCGGATAGATATTACAACCACCACTAATAATCATGTCTTTTTTTCTATCAACGAGGAAAGTAAATCCATCTTCATCAATTCGGGCGATATCTCCGGTTTTGAACCAACCATCTTTTAAAACACTTTGGGTTTCTTCTGGCATGTTTAAGTAGCCTTTCATAACTTGGGGTCCTTTTACGCAAAGCTCTCCTATTTCTCCTAAAGGCAAATCTTCTCCTGTTTCAACATCGGTTACTTTCATTATCGTGTCGGGTACAGGTAACCCTACACTGCCTATTTTTTTGAGACCGTTAATGGGATTGATGTGAGTGACAGGGGAAGTTTCAGAAAGACCGTAGCCTTCTGTAACTTTTGCGCCAGACATTTTTTCAAATTGCTTCTGTACTTCTTCGGGCAGAGGAGCTCCCCCACTCATGCATATTCTAAGAGAGGTTAAATCGTATTTCTCTACGCCTGGAGTATTATTCAAAGCAACATAAATAGTAGGGACGCCGGGGAAATAGTGTATTTTCTCTTTTTGAATGGTTTTAAGAACTGTTTTAGCATCGAACCGGGGTAAAAGAACAACTTGTCCACCGAGTGCAAGGGCAGAGTTCATACCTAAAGTCATACCAAAAGAGTGAAAAAGCGGTAAAACCACCAGGAATCTAGTCTTGCCGAATTCAACTTCTCCTAGCCAGTGCTTAATTTGGTGGGCGTTAACTATGAGGTTGCGGTTGGTTAAAACAGCCCCCTTGGAGCGCCCTGTAGTTCCACCTGTATATAGATAGACGGCAGGATCTTCAGGTGTACTTCTATCTGCAGGAACGGCAGCAGGGTTACCATCTTTTAGAAGGTTGGAAAAGAGGTAATCCTCCTTCTCCGGAACAACTCGGTCACCTTCCTTTTTCTCTTTTAAAAGAGTGTATAGCAGTTTTAACTTTCCAGGGAAGTAATCCTTGATGTTGGTGACAACAATGTTTTTTATTTTTGTTTCTTTTTGCAGCCCTTTGATCATGGTATAGAAACGAGTTAAGGTGATAATGGTTTCAGCGCCAGAATCATTTAGCTGGTGTTTCATTTCCCGGGCTACGTACAGGGGGTTGCAGGGGACAATGATAGCACCTAGTTTCAAAGCAGCAAAGTAGGTGATGATGAATTGGGGGCAGTTGGGTAGATGTATAGCGACCCGATCTCCCTTTTTTACTCCTAGCTCAGCTAGAGAGCCGACAAACTTGTCAATTAAGTTTGCTGTTTCTTGGTAGGTTAAACTCAGACCCATAAATTTGATAAAAGTGTTTTTCTGACATTTTTTGGATGTTTTTTTGAACATTTCAAATAGGGTTACATCAGGGAACTCAACATTTTCTGGTACTCCCTTGTCATAGTGTTTTAACCAAAGTTTTTTCATACAATTTTTCTCTCCTTTAAAAATACTAGTAGGTTTATTTTTGGAAAAGAGCCATGATTTTTTGACTCCGGATAGTATCTATTGTCAAAAGTTGAAAGAAGATAATTTTGTTTTTTAAAAAATTTAGCAATAGAAACATTATTATGATTAGCAACAATTCTTTCATTTGACAATAGGAATTTTAAAAAAAATAAAATAAATATTTTTTTAATAGAGAAAATGTTGATTTATACAGGTTTTTAGCAGAGGAAGTAGAATTATACCAAATATATTATAACACCATTAACGGAAAATGATATTCAGTTGCCAGTTAATTATTGTGTTAATTATTGTATAGTATAGTAAATTGTAACCTCGTAATCACTGTAAACCGTAAACCGTAAGAGGTGTTGTTAAGAGGTGTTGTTATGAATCCTAACATTATAGATGAAGGGAGAAGTAGTTGGCTTTCTTCCCGGTTACTTTGGTTTATTGTGGCTATCTATCCTTTAGTGGTAATACCAAACACGGTTGTTTTTGATTTTACTGTAGGCAATAATGTTTTCACTTTGCCGCCTAGCTATTTTTATGCGCCACGTTATTTGTTGCTGGCTGTGACTGCTGCTTTGGCTTTGATAGTGCTGGTCAAGTTAAATCCACGGTTTGCCCAGCTGAATTGGGAACTGGTAGCTTTGCTGGCTTTTTTATTTTTTGGTTTGGTAGCTACTCTTCTGGCTCCTTATCCTAGGACGGCTTGGCTGGGAACGCCGTTGCGTTGGACAGGCTTTAGCACTGATTTATATTGTATACTATTGTTTTTTTTGGCCTGGCGAACTTTGAATTTGCAAAGTATAGAAATACTCTTGTGCTGGATGGTAAAGACAGCTGCTTTGGTAGCTTTATTGGCAGTCTTGCAGTATTATGGGTTGAACCTGGTACCACATGAACCTTTTCGAGAGGGCTTTGTCAGTTTTGGGACGATGGGTAATCCAAACTTTTTGGGCACCTATATGGTTTTTGTATTACCGGCGGCCATGCTTATTTTTCTGTATCAAAGGCGTACTTGGTTTTTGTTGCTATCTGCGGCTTTGATTTATGCCGGGTTGCTAGTTAGCCTGACACGAGGGGCCTGGCTGGCAGGAGTACTTGTTTTATTACTTGTTGCTGGCTATGTTTTTTGGGGAGAAAAGAAACTGCTAGGACGAGTAGAGGGGCATCTGCATGGTTGGCTGGGCGGATTGAGCAGTCGCAAGGCGCTGTTAGTGCTGTTAGTATTGTTTACACTGGTTACCATAACTCTGGCGCCAGCCAGAGAGGGCAGGTTGATGGGTAAAGCATTTACTGTCCCCGGGGAGATGTTATCAGCAGCTCGGGCAGAACAGGAGGCTGGCTCGCAGCGTGTTTTTATTTGGCAGGAAACACTGCGTTTGTGGTTATCAGATCCTAAGACGATTGTGGTCGGGTTGGGGCCAGATCATTTGATATATGCTCAAATTATCACCCCGGGCGGATCAGTAGTAGATAAAGCTCATAATATTTATTTGGAAAGAGCGGCTACCATGGGTATTGGAGCCTTGCTGGCCTATCTTCTTTTTCTGATGGCAGTTATTTGGCGTTTGTTTCGTTTTGGTCAGGGTACAGGTTTTTTGCTTACTGTAATGGTTCTTGCGTATCTAGCGCAGGGTTTGTTTAATGTGGAAGTAATTATGATTATGCCGTTGTTTTGGGTTATTTTGGGTATGACCTTGGCTTGTAAGGAGAGCAGCTTTTCATATAGTAAAAATTTTCTTGAAATAAAGGATTTTTGAGGGTATTAT
>CAZIRG010000050.1:0-10036 GCA_964541505.1 uncultured Syntrophomonadaceae bacterium
GGAAGTCTTTCTTTAACAAAGGGTAGATTTTCCTTGACCAGCTGCCGCATTCTTGTCTCCAAAGCTTGCACATCATGGCGAGTTAGAGGAGAATCTTTTTTTAACTCACAGTAAAGTCCTCTACCTAGGGAATGCTCTACCATTACACGACAATGGGGATAAATATCCTGTGCTGCTTTAATTAGCAGGAAGGTGAGGCTACGGTTATAAATACGCAGGCCTTCTTTATGTGCTAAATCGATAAATTCTACCTTACTGTCCTTTTCAGGAAGGGTAGAGAGTTCATGGAGAGAATTGTTAACCAAGGCAGCTACGATGGGGTAGGAATAGTTTTCCTTGAAAGCAGTGCTTATGTCCAGTAAGTTTTTCCCGGCAGGTATCTCTACAGATTCTTTTCCTGGCAGGTTGATCGCTAAGATGTTGGCAGTTTTGGCAGGGCGGATATTTCCTTTTTCATTCATTTTGGGACCTCCTAAGTTGGATGTGGGATGTTGGAAGTTGGAGGTTGGAAAGGTAGACCTTGATATCTGTTCTAACCTCCACTCCTCCCTTTAATCCCCGCCCATGAGGAGAGAGGGATCGTATATTATGATGCTTCGTAGCTACCAGAGTTCAAAGTTCCCAACCATGAACCAGACAACCTGAGTAGTTACGAAAAATGTAAGTTAGTTGCCTTCAGTGGTATAAACATTATACAACTATGCTCTGCCAGAAGTAAATGGCCTTTTGTATTTTTTCCTTCTTGAAGGGAAACTGCTATTTTTAGCGAAATAAAGACGAGAGGGGGGAAACGTATGAATTTGCGTAATCTAAAAACATTTCACCTAGCAGCGAAGCTAAAAAGTATCTCTAAAGTAGCCGAAGCTCTACATTTTACCCAACCGGGGATAAGCCTGCAGATACAGGCGTTAGAGGAAGAGTTGGGAGAAACCTTATTGATACGGAGTAACAAAGGGGTAGAGTTGACAGAAGCCGGTGAAGTCTTGTTAGATTATGCTGATACCATATTATCTATACAGGATAATATTAAAAGAGATTTTGATAATATAAAAACTAAAAATGAGAAATTATTGTTAGGGGCATGCAGAGCAATAGGTGAATATGCACTGCCTTGTAGCATTTATACTTATAAACAAGACCGACCGGATGTTGATATCAACCTTAAACTAAACAACACGCAGAATGTTATAAAAAATCTTACAGAAAAGGCGGTCAATATTGGTATTGTGCAGGGCCGTGTGGAAAGAAGGCAGATACAAACAGAGATAATTACTTCTGATAGATTGATTCTAGTAAGATCTGCTTCTACCAGATCACAGGAACAGATTTCACAGGATGAGTTAAAGCAGCTGCCTCTTATCTTGAGAGAGCGAGGTTCCGGGGTCAGGAAGACAATTAAGGAGTATCTTGCCAAGATAAACATCGGCATTGAGAGCTTGAAGGTTATTTATGAGCTTGATTCTATGGAAGCTATAAAATCATCTGTAATGTCGGGGAAAGGCATTTCTTTTTTACAAAAGTTGGCTATCCAAAGAGAGTTGAGAGACGAAACACTAAAAGAGATAAAAATTGATGGCCTGAAGATGTACAGTAAATTTCATATAGCCTACAGGTATGATCACCAACTGAAAGTCCTGGAGAAAGAATTTATTGATTTTATAAAATCATCCAAGAGAGGTTTTTGCTAAGGGTAACTGCATACGGATTTTCTTTCAACAAGGCAGTGTGAAATAAGGATAAATTAACCCCACTGTGATTCGTTCCTACTTACTTACAGCTGGTGAATACGACGAGTGGGGGTGACGAACGAGTCCTGACGACGGCGATAGCCAAGTCGGGAGTCCGAGCAAGTCAGGAGTCCGGGAGGCTGACTGAGTCACTGAGTCACTGAGTCACTTACTAACTCGTAGAATATTGCTCGCTCAAAGTTGATCTCAACATCGACTTTTTCTCCTTCTTCATAAAAAGATTCTGCATCTGTCCTGCATTTTAGTTTTATACCGGCTAGCAAGACAGTATAATAAATATGATTACCAGCATATTTTCTAGAACAAATTTTTCCTGTAAGTTTTTTTTTGTCTTCTGCTTTGGTTATACTGATGTCTTCCGGCCGAAGCATAGCTTTTGCCTTGGAGAAGAGATTAAACTTAACTGGAAAAGCTCCAAAAGCACACTGGAAAAGGCCTTCTTTAACTGTGCCAGCAATATAATTTTTTTCTCCAAAAAAACTTGCTATTTCCGGTGTGGCGGGTTGATGGTAAACTTCGGCAGGGGTGCTGAATTGTTTTATTTTTCCTTCCAGCATGATAGCTATTTTATCTGAACTCATCAGGGCGTCTTCCTGATTGTGAGTTACCAACACCGTAGTAATATGCAACTCTTTTTGCAGGCGAAAAACAAAGGTACGCATGACTTCTCTTAAACTTGTATCTAGGTTGGAAAAAGGTTCATCTAACAATAGAACTCGTGGTTCTATAGCCAGTGCCCTAGCAATAGCGACACGTTGCTTCTGCCCTCCAGATAATTCTATAGGGTACTTTGTTTCGTGCCCATTTAGCTGGACTAGGTCCAACATCTTTTTTGTTTTCTGCTCTCTGAATTTTTTTTTAAGACCGGACATTTTTAAACCAAAAGCAATGTTTTCGGTAACTGTCATATGAGGAAATAAAAGATGATCCTGAAAGACGATAACCGCCCCTCGTTTTTCTACGGGCACATCTAAAACAGACGTTCCTTGGAAACAGATATCGCCGCTATCAGGGCAGAGCAGGCCAGCTATAATTTTAAGGGTAGTTGTTTTGCCGCATCCCGATGGTCCTAGCAGAGAAACCATTTCACCTTTTTTTACGTTAAAACTGATTTTATCTAGTACTTGCAATCCATTGAAGGCTTTAGAGATGCTTTTTACTTCGATTCCAGTCATGGTATTTTCCTTTCGAGTATTTTTAGTGGTATTTTTACAAATAAAAATGACCTTTGCTGCGGTAGCGAGCCTTGATGATTTTTTCCATAATCATTAGTATGCTGAAAGTCGTGACGATAAAAACGGCACTATAGACAGAGGCCAGCATGCGGTTGCTGCTTTGAATATAGGGAAACATAACCATGGGTAAGGTAATCACTCTGCCGCCACCGATTAAAAAGGTTAAAAAATATTGACTGAAAGAAACGATAAAAACTAGGCTGCCAGCAGAGATAAGCCCCGGTGCTATCAAAGGCAAAGTAATTTGGAAAAAAGTTTGCGTTGGAGTTGCTCCCAGCACCCTAGCTTGTTGCTCCATGGAATCTCCCAGGGCTTCAAAAACGTTGGTCAGTATTCTTATACCATAGGGGAGGCAAGGGAGGAGATGCACCAACACTACCCCGGTAAAAGTATTAGCCAATCCCAGCTGAATAAAAGAAACATGAATGCCCATAGCTACAGAGAGCGTAGGTATGATGATGGGAGCCATCACTGCCAGTTGAAAAATTTTTTTACCCCTGAATTGGTACAACCCCAAAGCTTTGGCTGCCGGAATGCTGATGCAAAGTGTCAGGAAAGTGACTACGAGTGAGAGCCAGATACTAAAAAAAAGTATGTTAATAGATCTACTGGCAGGGTCAAAAAAAAGCTTCCAAGCGTCTAAAGTTAAGGCAGGAGGCAGGATAGACGGCCAAGGCCAGCGACTCACCAAACTCCAGAGCAAAAGTAGAATTAAAGGAAAGAGCAGTATGAAGAACAAAAAGTACAGGAGGCTATTTAAAGGCAAATTTCTTTTTTTCATTTGAGCCACCTGCTGTATTTACTCTTTCTTTCAGTGGTATAATGATAGAGCAAGATCAAGACCATGGAAATAAAAGCCAAGAGCATGTTTATAGCCATGGCATAAGGACGGTTGGCAAGATCAGGACTTATATATTCTACATAGGCCTTCACAGGCAGGGCTCTAGGGATTGTCGGTCCTAGCAGAAAGGGCACTTCAAAAGCGCCGAAAGAAAAAGCAAAGATAAAAACAAAAGCGGTGCTAACAGCAGGTATTACCAAAGGTAAAGTTATATGAAAAAACACTCTCCACTTGCTGGCTCCTAAATTTAGGGCAACTTCTGATAGTCTGCTGTCTAAATTCGACAAAACGGTATAAACTATTAGGGTTATAAAAGGGAAGCCTTTCCAGACATAAGCTATAATTACACCTATTCCTGCTCTGTCAAACAAGAGCGACGGAAAATGAGCTGGCGCTGCAATGATACCACTATGAAAAAGAAGACGAGATAGGATGCCGCTCTGTCCAAGAATGCTAATGGTCAGAAGTACAGCTACTATATGAGGAACAATGATGGGAATCTTATAGATGGCTTCCTTTATCTTAGGATAATGCTTGTTTTCAAAGATAGCGTAGGCAAATAAGATACCTAGAACCACAGATATAACCGAAGAGAAAAAAGCTGTGCGCAAGCTAAAACTTAAAGAGTAGAGAAAGTCTTTGTCGGTTATAATCTCCCGGTAATAATGCCAAGTAAACTCCCTTAAGCCTATAACAGGGAAATAGCCAAAACTTTGCAGCAGTCCCATAAAAAGACCGTAAAAGAAAAGCCCTCCCAGAACAAGCACTAGTGGAGAAAGTAAAATATAAGGATGCCATTTTTGCAACAATAAAAGAGTCACCTTTCTTTCTCTTAAAGTAGATATTTGACAAGAATTTTATTGCCAATCCAAGCGCCTGCAAACATGAAGATACCATAAACCCAGCCGTGTAGTGAAAAAGAGGGAATAGCACTAAAAAAAGCACCTATATTACAGCCAAAGCTGAGCCTTGTTCCATAGCCCATAATAATGCCGCCTCCTAGGGCAAAAGCAAAATGTTTGAAAGTTTTTATTTTTTTCCATTTAAACTCCGAATTCCAGAAAGTTATCAGAAGGACTCCGAGTATCACAGCGATATTTAAAACAGTAAAAGAGTTATTTAAAAAAGTTTCTGTGGGACTAAGCCTGTTACCATAAACACTAAAATAATACCACCCGGCAGGGTTAAACCCTAGCTTTTCAAGCACCCACGCCCCCCAGTAGAGAAAGCCTGAGGTTATTCTCCAAGGGCTTCCGGTAAAGACAAGCAGGGAAAGATTCAGCACTGCCAGTATAATTCCTCCTACTTGGTAAGACCAGAGCTTTTTAAAGACCGGGGTAGATAGCTTCACATAAATTCCCTCCTACTTTCTTTAAAGTTTGGTAACTACTCAGTCTTTCTCTTTATTAAATTTCTAGCATGTATGAGCTACTGCACCAATACCTCGTTCGCTGGATTTTATATATGTATCGGTGCTCAAATCTTTCGGGCAGTACAATAACTCCCTCGCTTAGGGCTTGTTCCTAAATAACCTGTACAATCTTACTTGTCTTTTCGTCCATACCCTGCGTTGTGGAAACAGTTACATAACGCTGCTATGCGCCTATTTCCACGCCTTGGTTATGAACGAAAATCCTTCGCAATATTACACAGTTTATTTCATCACAAGCCCTTAGCTCGGTCAGACAGATTGTACTGCTATCCTCAAGATTTTCCGCTCCTTCTGATTAATAAAATCAATGCTCACTCCGGTATAAGCGCAGCAGCTCAAGCAACTTTGAGAAAATTTCAAGAACAGCTTAACAGGCTGGGTAGTTACAAAGTTTTTATTTATGAGTGGTCTCTTCAACTTTCTTTAGAGGAGCGGATTTTTCGATATAAATCTCCCAAACACCTTCTGCTACTTTTAAATAATCTGCAAAGTGCCCCTTTTTTTTTGTCCAATTAACCACATTGGCAATAGTACAGCTATGATCAGCTGTTAATACTAATATATCACCAGCTTGCATGGTACGCAAAACCTTCAGGGCTTTTAATAAGGGGATGGGGCATGGTTCGTGCATGCAGTCTAGTTTGAACTCTGCCATGAATCTACCTCCAGTTATCAGTTATCAGTTATCAGTTATCAGTTAATTGTTGCATAGCAAATTGAAAACCTCGCCCGTAACCCTCGTAACCCCTGTAAACTGTAAACTGTAAGCGAGATTGCATCAGCTAATTCTCGTTACTGTGCCTATCGACAAATGTTAGTTTATGACCTACACCAGTTAAAGTAAGGCCTTTTTTTCGTACCAGTCTGCCAAAAAGTATAATAAGACTAAAGCTGTTAGCTGTATGAACAGCGCAGGGAAAAAGCCCAAGTAGTGCGGAAGCCAGATTGTTTGTGTACTGGAAATCAACAATCTGTCCCAAAACTCGAAGTGACCAGCGGCTAATGTTGTGCCAATAATAAAGCCTATTAAGGCGACCATCTGCATGGTAAAACCTTCTCCCACTCGCATCAAGGTACCGGAAGCACATCCTCCGGCAACAACCATGCCAGCTCCAAACATAAGGGCTCCGAGTATTGTATGGATGCCAATGGGCTGAATTTGACCGGGAACAGCATCTAAATCAAAGTTCAAGGGATTACCACCTGCCGCTAGATATTGGACAATAAAAAAACCGATAGTTGAGATGATAAAGGCGATTATAATTGCTTTTAAGAGGGCAGTGCTTCCTATAAGCAGGGGGTCTCTAAAGCCAGCGGCAAAACAAAATTTTGACCTTTGCATGGTAACTCCCAGCAGAATACCAATCAACCAGAGAAAACTAAACTTGGGGTTATAAACCAACAGAACGCCACCAGCAATCAAGATGATAATAAACAGATATATGGCTAAAGGTGCCTGGCTTCTAACAGCCTTAATTTCTTGTTGCCTTTTCCTTTTCAAATCCTCTATTTTCTTGGAAGGCAATTTCCCACCTCCTGCTTTGTGCTTTGTATTTAGTATATCTTTAGTGCTAAGTTTTTGCACCTACTTTGCAAAAACTTAGCACTAAAGCAGGTAGTTTTAAATAAAGTCAAAAGATTACGTTATATAGTTCGATGCCTAAGAACCAGACCTGCCCTAGATAAAAGTCCGCAACAATCAAACATTAACTTGTTGGTAGCCAAAAGGGGAAGGCCTTTTTCTTTGGTTAAGGCAACCATTTCTTGACAAGGCTGTTTGCCTCGTATAATTAATATAGCCCTAGCATCCAGCATTACAGCAGTTTGAATAGCCTGTGTATTACACATCCCTGTAAGCATTAAACCTTCTGGTTGAGCGCAAGACAAACAATCACTTATTAAATCACACCCGAAACCGGTAGCTACTTCTATATCCATCAAGTGTTCTCCCCATACTATCTTTGCGTTTAAGATTTTTTGGATTTCAGCCAATTTCATCTCCTAACTCCTCTCGCCGGGGGAACCCAGTCTGATTATTACTTCTGCGAATCAGCAATACTGTATAAAAACATCTTATATCCGTTTATTCATGCTTAAATTTCTGTACTGCCTGAACAAGAGTTTCCATAGATGAACGCAGTTCCATCACCGTGGTATTAATCTCTTCCATGGAAGAGGCCTGCTCCTCTGAGGAAGCGGCTACCTCTTGGCTACCGGCACTGATTTCTTCTGCTGCTGCGGAGACCCCCTCTATCCTGCTGACCATCTGTTCTACACTGGCAGCTATCTCTTGGAAAGATTTACCGCTAGATGCGACTATCTCTGAGCCGGAACGAACCTCTTCCACAGCTTTAGCCATACTTATAACAGTCTCTTTCGTTTCTTTCTGGGTTGTCTCTACCAAAGAGGCAATATCTTCTGCAGCTTTAGATGTTTCTTCTGCTAACTTACGTACTTCCTCGGCTACTACGGCAAACCCACGACCATGTTCTCCTGCCCGGGCCGCTTCAATAGCTGCATTCAAGGCCAAAAGGTTGGTCTGAGCCGATACATCAGTAATCAGACCTACTATGCTGCCAATTTCCTCAGAGCGCTTGCCTAAGCCTTCTACACCACTACGCATGCCTTCCACTATGCTGCTAATTTCTTGCATCTGCTGGGTAACCTTTTGGCTACCTATCTCCCCGGTTTTTGCTTTAGCAGAAACTTCTTCTGAGAGAGTAGCCATTTCCTGTGCGTTATTACTCAGCTCATGGGTACTGCTGGCAAATTCACTGGCACTGGCAGCCACCTGATCAATAGAGGAAGATGTAGCTTCCAGCGAAGCAGCCAATTCCTCGCTAAAACTATTTGCTCCGCGGGCTATTTTTGCCGTTTTTTGTACCAAAAGGCATAACCCTGTCGTCATGCTATTGGTGTTTGTTGCCAGCTGACCAATTTCGTCTCCTCGTTCAATATCTGACTGTACTGTTAAATCCCCACCAGCCACTTTTTTGACGACGTTGCTTAGTTTATCTAGCGGATGTACAATTCTAAGAGCGCTGAAATAACCGACTACGACAACGAACAAAGTAAATAGAGCAGCGAAAAGGATTGTTGCGTTACGTATCCATGTTACACGGGCAAGAGCTTCTGAGACCCCCTTTTCAACCACAAAACCAACCGGAAGATTCCCAAGCTTGGTAACTCCCAGTACTCCCAGCACTCGGTCACCCCGATAATTAAGATGCGTACTACGAGTTATAAAATTTAAGTTAGCTGTGGTGATAGGGTTAGAAAGTAGTGACACTGCTTCAGTGTTAATGGTTTTGTTTAAAGCTGCCCCCTTCTGAAATTCTCCCGGCAGCCTAGTGTTGGTAAGTAGTAAACCGTTAGCATTTATCAGGTAAGCATCTGCAGTAACTCCCAAGTTTTCCAACCCCTGATGCACAATATTCATTATTCCCGTATCTCCCGACATTATAGTAACTGTACCTACTATTTTCCCCATATTTCCTCCGTTTTTGACAGGAGCTGAGACAATGATAGCATTCATTTTGTCTGCATCAGAAAAAAACAGCGGCGACCAAGTTATTTCACCAGCCAATGCACCTTGGATATAAGCTCTATCAGAGAAATTTATGCCTACTAACCCTTCCCTAGTGCTGTAAATCGCTTGGCCAGTCGAGTCGGTAATAAAAATAAAAACAGAGCCATATCTTACCATAACTTCAGCAAGAAAGGTGTTTACTTTTTCTTTTTGTTCCAACCAAGGAACAGTAGCATCTTCTACGTCTTCTAAAATATTTAAACTATTAATTATAAACGGAGAAGAAGCTAAAACAGCAACAATATTTTCCTTTCTTTGGTTGCTTTGTTCCAGCTGTTCTTTTTCTGATACAAGATAGACATGCAAGCCAGTAAAAACTTCTTCTTGTACACTTAAGAATGACCAGCGGTAAGAAAAACCACTGACAACCAAGAGAGGTAAGAGGCCCATCAGCAAAAAAAGTGCAGTTAACCTGACTTTAAGACTCACTTTTTTAAACATGGATACATCCTCCTTTATAATGTTGGTCACTACTCAAGCAGTTTAGCAAAACAATTAATCCAAGAGGGTTCATTTTCCAAAATAGCGATAAGCTTCTAGGAAGCGTTGACCACCTGTAAAAATAATCATCCCTGTAAATACAGATAGAAATATAATAATCTGGGCTGGGAGTAAGATAATCAAAGAAAAAATAATTAAAGTTTCTGCCCTTTCTGCCAAGCCGGCTTGGTAATAAAAAGTCTTTTCGCTCTTTTTACTGCTTATTGCTCCCACTGTCAAAAAGATGGAAAAAGAAAAAATTATGGAGCATAGTAAAAAAATACAAGCCATTTGTGTCGCTGGAAAGCGAAGAGCTACGACAATAATAAAAGTCATTTCTACCAACCGGTCAAAAAGCAAGTCCAGCAGGGTACCAAAGGGAGTAGTAAGTTTTGTCAGCCTAGCGATAGTACCGTCTAAAATATCTAGTAACCCTGAGAACCAGAGGAAGAGCAGGGACATAAATCTAAAGTCAAAATAAAAGAAGAGGGAACTGAGCAGGCCAACAATCAAAGCCAGAATGGTGACCTGCAAGGGAGTTACTTTAAATACTACCAGCACTTCTGCCAGCTTATTAAAGTAGGATTGTACGTATTTACGAGCGTGTGAGTCTAACATTTTGTTATCTTTCCTTCTAATATTATAACTACTCGGACAGTTAGGGCTTGTGATGAAATAAACTGTGCAATATTGCGAAGGATTTTCGTTCAT
>CAZIRG010000051.1:0-10000 GCA_964541505.1 uncultured Syntrophomonadaceae bacterium
GGTTCACGGTTCAATGGTTGAGTGACGAGGGTTCGAGGTTCACGGTTCAGGGAAGACGGGTTCAGGGTTCACGGTTCAATGGTTGAGTGACGAGGGTTCGAGGTTCACGGTTCAGGGAAGACGGGTTCAGGGTTCACGGTTCAGGGTTCAGGGTTCGAGTGACGAGGGTGAGGTTCGCCCCCTCCCCCCAACCCCCTCCCACGAGGGGAGGGGGGGTTGGTAACTGCTGACTGGTAACCGATAACCGATAACTGATAACTGATAACCGGTTAATTTGTGCCCCAACCTTTCTCTTTTAGCTCATTTATTTTGTTTTGTGCTATGGTTACATCGCTTGTTGATTGGGCTAATTCTACGGTTTTTTGTAAAAACTCAAAGGCTGCTTCGTATTCATTTTGTGAGATTTTAAATAAACCATAGACTAGGTTTGCCCTAGAGTTATCTGGACTTAGGGCTAGTGCTTGCAGGAACATGTTGTTGGCGGCTTCGTTTTCACCAAGTTTTTCCTGGATTAGTCCTATATTTATATAATCATCACTGCTCCTAAAACCTAAGTCCAAAAGCGTTTTGAATGCTAGCAGAGCTTCTTCAAACCAATTTCTGGCTCGTTCTTTATCTGTTCTTTCAATTAATATAGCTAGGTTATAGCTGGCATTGGCAACATGGTTTAGAGCATGAATATTCAAAGCATCCAGTTTGTGTACTTCCGATGCTAAAAGAATTACTTTCTCATAGTTCTGTATTTGCTCTTCAACAGGGATTCTCTGCCTGTTTATTTGCAGTAGTAAATCAGCATAACTGTTTTTATACCTAGTGTTATGGGGGTCTTCTAGTACAACTCTCGCAAAGAAATCTACGGCAGCCGTTAAATCTCCTTTAGCCCGTTTATTCTCCCCGCTTATATAGGTGATAATGTGGGCGTCAACTGCTTCTACAGCGGATAGTTTATCCAAAATTTCTGCCGCTCTGGTAAAATCACCGGTTCTGCCATAGCTTACTGCTAAATCACGATATAGTTCAACGTATTCAATTATGTTTATCTTTGCGTCTTGTTTGGCGGTAATTGCTCTTTCAAAGTAATCAATCGCCCTACTGTATTGTGCTAAATTAAAATACGCTGAACCCAGTATACTCATGGCTTCACCAGACATCTCCATTTCTCCCCTGCTTGCGGCCTGTTCGATTAAGTTTATAGCTTCTTGATTTTTATTTCTTTTCAAATATATTCTAGCCAAATATTTGCTTGGTCTGGCATCGTATCCATAGGGCAAAGCAGTGCTAAAGGCAAGCTGGGCTTGGTCAAGATTATGTACGTTAAAATAAGCAATTCCCCGGGCCATCAACTCTAGGTAGGCTTCTTTCCTTTCTATTTCAAATTCTAAAAATCCTAAATTTATGGTGTACGCACCACTGCTTATAAGTGCTATAATTGTTGTAATTAAAATTGCTTTTTTAACTTTATTGATTTTGTATGCTCTGTTAAGTTTGTGAATATTATTCAGGTCTTCTAGCAAAGCTGCTGCACTGCGATAGCGTTTGCCCGGGTCGTCTTGGACACACTTGGCAATTATTTTTTCTATACCTTCTGATAAGTGCTTCTTTATTTCTCTTACTGGTCTCAAATAATAGGGTGGTTCATCGGGTCCGCTACCGGTTAACACATGGTGCAGGGTAACTCCCAAGCCATAGATATCTGTTCTCTCGTCTGACTGTCCGGATTTTGATAACTGTTCCGGTGCTGCATAACCTCTTGTACCGATGTAGGTTGTGTCTTCTTCCTGTCCTTTTTTATATTCTCTAGCTATCCCAAAGTCAATCAGCTTGATGTTGTTATCATTGTCTACAATGATGTTTCCTGGCTTCATATCTCTGTAAATAATTGGATTTGGTTTTAAGCTGTGCAGGTAGATTAAAATTTCACATAGTTGCTTTGCCCAGTTGATGAGATTCTTTTCACTGCATCTTTCTCTTGATTTCAAAACTTCTTTTAGATTATCACCTGCAAAAAAATCTTCTACAATATAAATAAACTTTTCTGTCTTGATGATGTCGACAATCCTAGGTAAGCTTTTATAGTTTAGTTTTTTAAGCATTTCCGGTTCAGCAAGTAAGTTGACGGCTATGTCGGCAGTGAAATCAATTTCTTTGATTGCCCATTTGTTGCCGAGTTTGATGTTCTCGGCTAAAAAAACTCTACCCATGCCACCTTTGCCGATAAGTTTTAATATTTTGTATCGCTCGTCTAGGATACTGCCTGTTTCAATCATAGTAG
Organism: uncultured Syntrophomonadaceae bacterium; assembly: GCA_964541505.1. Taxonomy (GTDB): domain Bacteria; phylum Bacillota; class Dethiobacteria; order PWVN01; family PWVN01; genus CAZLTH01. The sequence goes on from CAZIRG010000051.1 coordinate 2,273, forward strand.
GTCTCCCTTCACTGGTCTTTGTTCTGGATTCTGCCCTGCCCCCTCCCCCGACCTCACCCCAACCCTCTCCAATGAATGGAGAGGGAGTAAAAAGGAAACTCGAAAGGGGGACTAGTCGAGGAGAGTGGTTTCTTCTTCGCTGTCGAGCAACGTGGTTTCTTCTTGGGCAGCGTCTATTAGAGCGGTTTCTTTTTCGTTGTCAAGTAGTGTAGTTTCTTCTTCGCTATCAAGTAAAGTGGTTTCTTGTTGTATATTGGCTGCTGTTTTTTCTGTTGTGCTGGTTTCTGAACGGACTTCTTTTAATCCCTGTTGGGTCTGTTGGACCTTGTCTTTTTTTGTTTTTCGCCAGGATTTTATTTTGCCTACAATGATAGCAACCAGTGCCAGCAACACTCCTAAAGATATCAAAGCAGCACCAAGCATTATATACCTAGTGCTGGTTGCTCCCGGTTGTAGATTGGTAATAACCTCTCTCGCCTTTTCAAATGTTGCTTCTATATCCATATCTGCAAAAAACTGTTTTACTGATGCCAGCATGCTAAACCCCCTTTTATAGAATTTATAGAATGAAAGTGACTTCTTCACGTGCAAAAGTCAGCATATCACCATTTTTTAATTGATATCTGGTGTTGCTTTGTATTTTCTCTCCATTTAGGTAGGTACCGTTTCTTGAGTTTAGGTCGACAATATAATAAGTCTCGTCTTCCCTGCAAATTTCAGCATGGATTCTACTTACTGTGCTACTATCCACCAAAAAATCCACTTGTCCCCGTAGTTTGCCAATCATAAAAGGGTTATTACTTATTTTTATTTTTTTCATCTCGCCATTAACGACTTGGCTAACGTATGCTCCTTTTTCTGTATCAGGACCAGAATCCATGAGCACCGTGGCAAAATTTTCACTGTCAGGTTCGGAGTCTCTTTCTCTAGGGATTATCTTAGCAATTTTAGCATCTTTTTTGCTTGGCATTTTTATTTGTTTCCGAGGCTTGCTCTTGGATTTGCTCTTAACCTTGCTGTTGTTTTGCTTTTGTTTTTTTACTTTTTCTTCAGCAGTTCTTGACTCCTCACCTGCCAGCAACTTTTTAACAATCAAAATATCTACCGCACCTACGATTAACACCAGTGCTGCTAGTGTAGTCAAATCTAGCACCCCTGCTTGATCAATAATCAGATTCGTTTCCAAGGTTACAAGTGCTAACCCAATCAACAGTAATACTTGCACAAGTAGAATAATCACTGTTTTTTTCTTTTTATCGTCCTGTCCTTTTGCTATATTCTCTTCTTGTGGAATATTCTGCTGGCTTGGCTGATGAGTAACTGTTTGTTTTTTAAGCACTTTCTTGCTTTTTTGTTCAGGTTGCCTTGCTGGTGGCTCTTGTAGCAAGGGCTCTCTCTTGTTTTCAGAGGTCCTGTAAACCGCTCTACTTTCTATTGCTGGTGGTTCGTCCTTCCCTCCTACTATTACTTCAGCTAGGTATTGCGAAAACTGGGGGAAATTAAACGGTTCCACGTTGATTTCAACCAAGGTCTGATGCACAAAATCGCTGTTTGCACCCCTTGTATTATCAATATTGCTAATCAGCTTGTTTACCAGTCTATAAAATTCAGTATTCAGCTGTTTCCCGGACAGTTCTAAGGGAATATATACCAATGAAATTTCTAATGTAGCTGGATTGATATAGATATAGTCCTCACTTACCAAAAAGTTATTTTCATGCAAATAGTAATTATCACAATCAATGATTACCCGGCAGATTTTAATTAATATATCGGTGATTTCTGTCTTGCTGAATTTCTTTCTCTTTAATGTCTGGGCTAAAGTCTGTTTTGATGTAATGTCATAGTAAAAGGACATAATGTCATCCTTAGGAATGATTTTGAACTGCAATATCGTGTGTACTGGATTTTTCGCTAAAGTGGTTACTTGGTGTTTAATAATCTTTTCATGCTTCCCGACCTGTAATACTAGGTAACTGGTCTTGGCATCACTTGAGTGCGACACCGTTATTTTGTCATAAAGTTTGCTGGTCATAGGTACACCTCTTTTCATTTTATCTTGGAACTTTTTGTTTTCGCCCCGTTGCTAACTCCTAATTTTTTCGCTATCCTGCCTAATAAAGTTGTGCTGGCAGTAGCTCTAGCAAGAATAAGCGAAATATTGTCCTTGCCCCCTTTTTCATTTGCTGTTTCTACTAGCTGGTCGACCAGCTTTTGTATTTCAGCACTTTTTTTGGCTCCTTGCCAGACGTTATTGTTGATAGTTTCTATTTTGATATAATTATACAAACCATCACTGCAGAGAAGAAGAATATCATTATTTTTTAACTTGCCATCTAATAAAAATACCTCTGTTTTTCCTTTAATTCCTAAGCATTGTGTCAGCTCGTTTTTTCTGCGATCCTTTTCTGCTTCCGCTGGTGTCAACCGCCCTAACCTTACTTGTTCTGCAACAAAAGAATGGTCTAGGGTCAGTTGTTTTGTCTTGTTTTTCCTGTGTAGGTAAATTCTGCTGTCACCGGTGTGCGCCAAAAAAAAATTGTGTTCAATAACTAAAATAACACTGAGCGTTGTCCCCGGTTTGATATTGTTTTCCCTGCTATAATTTAGGATCAGCTCGTTTATAATGATAAAACATTTATGTAAACTATTTAATATTGTTTTATTACTGCTTTTAGCCAAGCGGTCAATATCAACGCTTGTATACCATTGTTTCAATCTCTCCATCGCTATACCACTAGCTTTTCCCCCTCCTTCTGTACCACCCATACCATCAGCAACAGCAAACAATGCTACTTCTCTTCCCTGGGGTGAGTTAGTAGTACTCACCAGCAATTTGTCTTGATTAGTACTTTTCCTGCGACCGATATCACTGCTAAAACCAATTTGAAACTTCATCTTCACTCCATTCCCTCGCTACTACATAGCCATCATTGATAAAATGGCAGGTGTCATTACGATTAAGATTATCGCCACAAACATAAACATCATCGGAAAGAGAAGTTTTGTCGTTGCTTCTTCGCTAAGTTCTTTGGCCACACTTTTCCGCATCAGCCAAGATTCGTTTGATTGCAACCTTAACGCAGATACAAACTCTACACTGCCTTTTCTCATGTTCTGTATAATCAACAATGTAAAACGAAAGATTTCCGGTACTCTGCACCTTTTGGCAAATGCTTCGTAGGCTTCAACCTCTGGCTTACCACCTTTTATTTCTGCCATAGCCAGTTTCACCTCTCTATATAGCGGTCTAGTGCAAGGGTTGTCTTCCACAATTTTACTCATGGCTTGTGTTACAATCATGCCCGAATTTACTAGGAGAATCAACTTGTTTAATATTTCTACAAAATCCATACGCAAAAGAAGATGCCTTCTGGCAATTTTTTTATCTAGTTCACTTTTTAATAAAAAGAAGGTAAGTACAGGTAGCCCCAACAAAATGGCAATAATAACCACCAAGGGTTGGTGTGCTTCCATCACTATTAAATAAAAGAAAACTGCCTGGTTGATAATCATGGCTAGGGTAATCGTGTTTGCCCAGTGTGTTCTCAAATAAAAATCGGCCTCTTTGGCACCAAAAAGCTGGCTGCATTTCTCTTTTAGCTCGCCATCTAGTAGCGTTGTAAATCTGTATTTTACAAGCTCCAACGCAAAATAACCTATGGTCAAGAAATCTTTCAAAGGAAAATCTTTCTTGTCTAACCGATCTATTTCTTCCTTATATTTGTTTTTAAAAACAAGCAAAATAGCTGCCGCAGAAATAAACAAAACACCTAGAATAATAGTTTCTAGCATTTTTTACACCTCAATATCCATAATTTTTTTGGATATAAAATAGGATACCAGTAAAATTGCTACTGCCACTGTCATCGCAATTCTGCCTAAAACAGTTGTAAATACCGGTTCCATATAGTCTGGTGACATCCATGATAGAAGCAAAATCATGCCTATAGGTATTACATTTAATAGTTTTTGTTCAAACTTTTTTTGAGCAAGCATTGTGTTGAGCTCTTGTTTAAATTCGATTTTTTCGGCAATAACCTTGACAGAGTTTTTTATCGCTTCTACCAAGTTCCCGCCTGTTCTCTTGGAAACAACAAATATGTCTGCAAAATTAGCAATATCTTCGACCTTGCTTCGTGCCGCAAAATCTATAAATATTTCTTCTATGGTTTCATTCATCGCCAGTTTCGCAGCAATGTATTTGAACTCTACGATTATTAGAGTGTCCTCGCTTGAAAATAACGACATTAGGTCTTCTATCGCTTCACAAAAGGCGCTTTCTACTGATTTGCCGGCTGCGAGTGAAGATGAAACAAGATACAATGCTTCTTTGAATTGAATCAACAACATTTCTTTCCTCTTTTTAATGATGCTTTTTAGTTTGATTTTAGGATATAACAACGCCAGCGGTGTAAAAAATACAGCTAGGTATATATTCCTGTAAAAAATCATACCAACAACGATTATACAGCTAGCTGCCAGCATTATATTCAGCAATTTTTCTTTAAAAGCCATCTCATAGAAATTATAATCTTCTATTATTTCACCACCTGGATTGCCCTTTGTTGCTAGCGAATCTAATGCCTTGGTCAGCTTTGATTTATCCGCTTTCTTGGCATTTTTTATTTTGTCTGCAAACATGATATAGGTTATTATGGCTGCCACCAGCAAACCAACAATTAGTAGCCACCCGGAGAGTTCCACTTAATATGCACCTCCTTACAGTTTTGGCTTTATCCCCGCCAAGGCAAACTTGCTAAAATGTTTCATCTTATTTTCTGTCCTTACAAGTTCCCCAACGATTTTACCTTCCTGCGTTTCACCCGTTTCCTTAAACAAGTACAAGGGGTTCAGTTTTATTTCTCCCTTTTCTAGAGCTACAACTTCTGTTATTTCCACAACCTTTCTTGTTTTATCACGCATACGTGAGATATTTATCATCATATCTATAGCTGAGGCCATCTGCTGACGTATAGCTTCTAGGGGCATCTCGGTTCCGCTTAAAACCATGGTTTCCAGCCTGCTGAGCATATCCTTTATTGAGTTGGCATGCCCGGTAGAAAGCGAGCCGTCATGCCCTGTATTCATGGCCTGTAGCATATCTAGTGCCTCTGCTCCTCTTACTTCCCCTACAATTATGCGGTCAGGACGCATCCGCAGGGAAGTTTTTATTAAATCTCTTATAGTTATTTCGCCTTTCCCTTCCACATTTTTATTCCTCGTCTCCAAGGAAACCAAGTTGTATACACCAGCTAACTTCAGCTCCGCTGAGTCCTCAATGGTGATAATTCTTTCGTCTTTGGGAATAAAGTTTGACAGAACATTTAAAAAGGTAGTTTTGCCAGAGCCTGTCCCACCACATACAAAAATGTTATACTTTGCTTTGACCATACTTTGCAGAGTAGCTGCTACCTCGGTCGTAATAGAGCCAAAAGAAATCAAATCCTCCATAGTAATTGCTTCCTTGCGAAATTTCCTGATCGTTAGTATAGGTCCGTTTAGTGCAATGGGGGGTAATACCACGCTAATCCTTGAACCGTCAGCAAGTCTTGCGTCTACAATTGGCGAAGATTCGTTAACAACCCTGTTAACTCTAGAGACTATCATCTGGATGGTGTCTTCCAATTTTCTTTGGCTTTCGAATTTTACAGGGGACAGCGTCACTAGACCATCTCTCTCCACAAAGATATTTTCAGGACCGTTAACCATTATTTCTGTCAATGATTCATCATCTACAAGTGGTTGTAAGACACCTAGCCGCCGCATCGTATTGAAAATGGCACCAATAATATGTTCTGTTTCTTTTATTGTCAAGGACAACTGTTTTGAACGTGCAAAGACTATATCTTCAATTTTCTCTTTTACTGCTTCGTCTGTTAAATCACTTTCTAAGTCGATTTGAGCCAGTAACCCTTGTTTAAGCTCCTCGACCAATTCATCTATTCTTTCTTTTTCCACACAGATCACCCTTTTTCTATATTAAATCGTATTTACCAAGTTTGCTATGGCAGCCTGAAAATTATTATTAGTGTTCACTTGAAATTCATGATAATTACAATAAAGGAGACTGGCTTCATATGGCAGCTTGAAGTTAATTTCTCTACCTCCCACCCTGCTTTGCTCTACTGCCAGTTTATACCTATCATCATATTTATTAAGTATCATAGTCATCTTTGCCAGCAACATTTCTTTGTCTGGCATTGTTTCCAAATCACGACTGAACAGATCTATTTTGGCCGCACTGGATTCATCGTGCCCAATGAGCATAAAAAGCTGATCACACCTGCGCAAAATAGCTTTTTTATCGTTATCCAGTACAGCAGAGAAATCAACAAATACATAGTCATAATAGGCACAGGCTTTAAGAACAGTAAAGAGTTTATCAATTTCGTTTATGCTTAATTCGTTTATATCTGAAATATTATCGGGTGGCGCAAAGAAATACACGCCGTATTTGGAATCTAACGACCACAACGTAGCCATTTTTTGTTGCACTGTTTCTTTGTCTTTATTTCTTAAAAAATAGATGAGTTTTGATATGCTCTCATCGTTATCGCTTTTAAAGTAAGCGTTTGTACTGGCAATGTTCTCTAAATTTAGATAAAAAACTCTCTTCCCCAGATGTGAACTGATTATGCTGCTCATGGTGGCCACTGTTGTTTTTCCTGCACCACCTATGGGTGAGTATACGCCAATTATTTTTGTACTTCCTTCTGCAGCAGTCAATTCAAAAAATTTGCCGGAGTTTGCTTCTTTATAAATATCCTGAATATGCGCAACTAATTTTTCTCCTGATTGGTACTTGCTAATCCTTCTTAAATCACTCTCCATTACTGTGTTTTCGTCCTCTACCAAAACAACCAGAATTTCTGCTTCTTCTTTTTCTAGAAAATCAGCATAGATTTCTTCATCTACCAAGACAATATCAACCCTAGCCGTGCTGTTTTTCAGTGTTTCCCCTAAGCGACTGGCATTGCTAAAAAAAGTGATATTTAGATGTTTGCAGTTGTTAAGTGTGTATTTTTCTACTGATTCTAGATAAGACTTGTCACCGGAAGCAAAGTAAATACTTATGTTGTACATGTGAAATACCTCCTCATTTAGATGCTAGATGCGAGAAGCATGCCCCGTTCGACTACGCTCAGGGCAAGCTCTGAGCGAGCAAAAAGCGAGTCGAACGGGTTGGAATAAAGGTCTCTCTCTGCTGATGTGGCCAAAAACTACTAAAAGTAAAATACGATGACACTGCTTACCAATAGGAATGGCGCGAAAGGTATAGTGCTGTCCTTTTTTACTTTTTTTAGCACCAAGAGTGTGGCGCTAAACAAACCACTTAACAGGACAGCAATTAAAGCTACTGCAAAAACTTCATTAAGGGTAATATATAATCCTAGCAGTGTAATTAGCTTTACATCTCCTAGTCCAATTGCTTTTTTGGAAAGGAAATAAAGTAGCAACAAAACAGTGAAAATAATAGTTATGTTTATTAACATGGTGATAAGGGGCTGCAAGGGGTTAAGAGCAAACAAGAGTATTCCTACCAACAAGCCAGCAAGTAGCAACATGTCGGGAATGATTTTATGTTTGATATCCGTAATACTTGCTAGTAAAAGAATTATTAATACACCAATATGGTTATAAATCATAGCATCACCTTATTCTTGTGAAGTCTTAGGGCTTGTGATGAAATAAACTGTGCAATATTGCGAAGGATTTTCGTTCATA
>CAZIRG010000052.1:0-9712 GCA_964541505.1 uncultured Syntrophomonadaceae bacterium
ATCTTGAGTCAGAGATTGGAGGAAGTCTTACAGGGTACCAAGAGAAACTCCATATTATATCAGAAAGTATTGATACGGACAGATATTCTCCTTTTAAAAAAGGGAATCCAGTAAAAATATTCTACAATGGTAAAGTAGATCAATATAATAGAAAAGGGTTTTTGGCTCTTGGCAAAGCACTTGTTTTGTTAGATTCTGCAGCCTTAAACTTTGAATTTTACTATTCCTCTAATCTGGAATCGAATTATACTGCAGGCAAACCTTTGAGAAAGCATCATTCTCTAGTCTCTCACCTGAGAGAGACAGATATTGTCCTTGGAGGAGGAAGAGTAATTTTGGAAGGAATGGCAGCCGGTAATGCGGCTTTGGTTTTAGGGCAAATTTACGGCGGCATGATTAACAGAGAGAGCGTTGCTAGATCAGAACATTTTGATTATCATGGCCTGAGTGGTAAAGAATCCTGCTATAAAAATATTTTTTTTGATTTAGCCAGATTGATAAAGAACAGGAGATATTTGAAAGAAGTGCAAAACTTCAGCAGAAATTATATTATAGATAAATATAACATAAAAAATACAACTGCTGCAGTTATTAAAACGTATTTATAATTACCCTGTGAAGTGTGAGAATGACAATCTTAGCAATTATTGCATATTTAATTTAGATAGCCTGACCAACAAAACGTCCCTTTACCTTCTTTTGTTTTAAAGAAGGTTTTTTTGTTTTTTTACCGAAATGACAAAGAGGAAAGGGACTTCAAAGGAGAGGCTTTTTTAAAAATCAGAATATAAAGTAAAGGGGATTTGCAACTATGATAGACGAGGTGAAATTGCAAGCAGCAGTTAAAATGATTTTGGAAGCTATTGGAGAAAATGCGGAGAGAGAAGGGTTAAAAGACACGCCGCGCAGAGTAGCCAAAATGTATGCTGAACTGTTTAGTGGTCTTCATCAAGATCCTAGGGAGCATCTGCAAACTTTTTTTTATGATGATCAACATGAAGAGATGGTATTGGTCAAGGATATAGCTTTATACTCCATGTGCGAGCACCACCTGTTGCCTTTTTATGGCAAAGCCCATATTGCTTATATCCCCGCAGGAGGTAGAATAGTGGGTCTAAGTAAATTGATTAAAGTTGTTGAGACCATTGCTAGGAGACCACAACTGCAAGAACGATTAACCAGTACTGTGGCTGACACAATTGTTGAGGTTATGAAACCGAAGGGAGTTGTAGTCGTAGTAGGTGCTGAACATCTGTGTATGTCTATTAGGGGAGTTAAAAAGCCGGGGTCGATCACTATAACTTCAGCAGTAAGAGGAATTTTCCGTCGTAATCAAATTTCACGTGCGGAAGCTTTTTCTTTGATTATGGGTTAAGGAGGTATTGGTGGATGTATCCTAGATTGGTTACTTTTTATAATGAGCAGGAATTATACCAGGAAATGAAAAAAATAGGGGTGCACCCCACAGGTATAAAAATTATGCTTCCTAAAGGGCGTTTTTTTGCTATAAAAATTAACGATGTGCCGTTAAAAGCAGCCATTATCTTAAAGCAGGAAATGCTTTCTAAGGGTGGTGAAGCTGTATTACCTTCAGAGGTGAGTACTTTTTCTATTGACAAAGCGGATGTAATTTTATTGGGAACTCAGAACCAGTTTAGAGATATTATCAAAGGCTTGTGTAGGCAACCGTTTAGGTTAAAGGAGCTGGCCGGGAGGCTGGAAATGCTTTTTGAAAAACTCTCTTGTGGTCAGTTAACCCCGGGGAAAAAAAAGCAAGTTTTAAAACTAGGAGATTTTTCTATACCTCTAGGTAAAAGAACTGTTATTATGGGGATTCTAAATGTCACACCGGATTCTTTCTCTGACGGGGGCAAATTTTTATCTAAAGACCATGCATTGAGACAGGCGGAAAAGATGCGGCAAGAAGGAGCCGATATTATTGATGTCGGGGGTGAATCTACCCGCCCGGGTTCTATACCGATTACGGAAGAAGAGGAATTAGCACGGGTTATTCCTATTATTGAAGCTATTTCTGCTCGTATCCAAATACCTATTTCTATAGATACCTATAAGTCAAAGGTAGCGGTAGAAGCAATAAAGGCAGGTTCTGTGCTGGTAAATGATGTCTGGGGGCTAAAAGGGGACTCAAACATGGCTGCAACATTGGCTCACTACGGACTTCCCGTATGCCTGATGCATAATCGAAAGACAGCACAATATCAGGACTTGATGTCAGATATAATTGCAGACCTACAGGAAAGTATTGACATAGCACTAGGGACAGGCATAAGGGAGGATAATATTATTATTGATCCAGGGATAGGTTTTGCTAAAGTAACAGTAGAAAGTTTAGAGGTTATGCGCCGGTTGGAAGAATTAAAAACTTTTGGTTACCCTATACTATTAGGCACTTCTCGCAAATCGATGATTGGGAAAACACTGGATTTACCTGTTGAAGAAAGAGTAGAAGGTACGGCAGCTACAATAGCTTATGGTATTACTCGGGGAGTTGATATTATCAGAGTACATGATGTTCTGGCGATGGCAAGAGTTGCTAAAATGACAGATGCAATATTGAGAGGTGAGGAAACCCTTGACTAAAGATAAAATTGTTTTGGACAAAATGTCTTTTTATGCTTATCACGGATTCTTAGAAGAAGAAAGAGTTCTAGGGCAGGAGTTTAAGGTAACTGTAGAGATATATTGTTCCCTAGCAGAGGCAGGGGAAGAGGATGATTTAAAAAAAACCGTAAATTATGCTGCTATCTACAGTGATATTAGCACTGTCATGACCGGAGGTCCTTATTTGTTGCTAGAAACTTTGGCAGAAAAGATTGCTGCTGTTATTCTTGTTTATGCCCAAGTAGAAGCAGTTCGAGTGGAAATAGAAAAAACGAAACCGCCATTACCGGGTATAATGGAGAGTGTGAAAGTTTGTATTTACAGAAAAAAGAAGTAGTTGCATACATTGGGGTAGGGTCTAATATAGGCAACAGGCAAGAAAATCTGGAGAAATCAATAGAAGAAATGAAAAAGATGAGAAGCACCCGTGTAAGCAAAATATCCTCATTTTATGATACTGAACCGGTAGGATTTGTGAATCAAGACAGGTTTCTCAACGCAGTGGTAGAAATATGTACTTTTCTTTCACCTAGAGAGCTACTTAACAATTTACAGCAAATTGAAATTGTCTTAAAAAGAAAGAAAACTAGGCGTTGGGGACCAAGAACTATAGATTTGGATATATTATTTTACGGCAACTATAAAATTCAAGAAAGAGACTTGGTAATTCCCCACGAACGTTTAACTGAAAGAGCTTTTGTGCTGGTGCCTTTGGCTGAAATCGCACCTTTTTTTGTAAACCCGGCAAGTGGTCAAAAAATTTCTTGGCACTTAGCTGAATTGAGAAGTAAGAAGGGGTAACAAAAGTTAAAAAGAGTGCAGTGATTTCCCCTTTGAAGAAGTGATTTATGATAACGTGGCGGCTGACGATGGTAAAGTAAATTGAGCGCCTACATTGTTCAAGAAGAATATGCCTTCAAACTCTTGAGCGAATTGTGCTGAAGCATGAAAACCAGTGCAATGGGAGACGCCTAGTTTCTGAATTCCTATTTTCTTGAGGTCGGCTATGGTCTTGTCAATCCGTTCCTTCGAAGCTCGGAAGAGATGAGTGCCACCTATCACAGCATAGACTAAGTTATTTTTAGTTAAATTTCGTGCATGGTGGATGGTGTTTATCATGCCACGATGAGCACAACCGAGAATAATAACTAGGCCAAAATCGGAGTTAATAATTAATGCAAGGTCATCGGCCAGTTTATCTGGTTGAAGCACACTCTCCTTTTTAACGAAAAGGTTGTTCTCAATCTCCTCATAGCCGGAGAACATCGGGATTTCCCCGGTGGTCATGACACGGTTAGTGATATGAACTGGTTCTTTTACCAGATTGAATCGGGCTCCTAAGCTTTCTAGCAATTTTCGTGAGAAGGGCATGCCGATATATTGCTCTGGTTCCCTGTCACGTTGGACATACTTAGGGGTCCAAATGTCAGGGTGACCAATCACTTCTATTTCGCCTTTCCTTCTCAGCACCTCACGCAATCCCCCTGTATGGTCGGCGTGACCATGGCTAAGTACTATCCGGTCGATTGTAGAGAGGTCAATTCCCATTAGTTGGGCATTGTGTACCGTTGAGAAGTTTAATCCAGTGTCCACAAGAATCTTTACACCGTCCACCTCAACTAGCATGCTGAGTCCCCATTCGGCAAGAAAGCCATAGTTTGCCGTATTTTCACTAAGTGTGGTTATTCGAATTTCCATGACCTATCTCCTCGTATAATATATTTTGCAAAGCAAATTTAATCCGTGCCTGCAAAACACCTTTTACTTGTATTCGGATTCAGGGTTCCGGGATTCACAGTTCAAAGTTGGAGAATAAGGTAACCAAGCCGTGAACTAGTGAACCCGTGAACCTTGAACTTGATAACTTTAGTAGATACAATATTCAACCCCGGGGGATATTTTTACAACATCTTTTTTCACAAACTTTTTTGCAAAAACTATCGATTTCCCGGCAAGACAACTGTTCCTCGTTGCAAGCCGGACAATGCTTATTATTAGCCTCATAAGCTGAGGCAAATTCATGCCCGCAGCTTTCGCATTTATACTTACAAACATTATGCGTATATTTTCCACCGGTTATGTTTATAACCATACCTTTAGTCAATGCTAAAGCAACTTTCCGTCTTGCTTCATCAATTATCAGTTGAAATGTTTGTCTGGAAACTTCCATTAATTGTGCACATTCTATTTGGCTAAGTCTCTTAATGTCCTTAAGGCGCATCGCTTCCAGTTCTTCCATCTTCAATTGTACTTCCTCTAGTTGATCTTTTTGAATCCCCGCAGGTTTAAAACACTTACTTTTAGGCATAAAAGTAATTCTTCGCCATTTTACCGGTCTAGGCATTAAACCCTCTCCCCGCAGTCTTTATATCAGTTATGCCCACTGCTCACTTATGCTCCCCGCAAGATCCTTTATGTGCATGTGACTCGCAAACTGAATTTGTAGATGTAAGCGAACCGCTAATAAACTTCTGCACAACATTGTCTATCGAACCTTGAACCCCAACAATAACCTTAATTCCATTTTCTTTAAATAATTGTTGTGCTGTGCTTCCCATGCCACCTGAAACTATCACGTTAACACCTTTTTCAGCCAAGAATTTAGGCAAGAATCCTGGTCTGTGTCCAGGGTTCTCTAAAAAAACATTATCCAGCACATTTCCATCAACGACAGTATAAATTTCAAATCCCTGGCAGTGACCAAAGTGACCTGATACTTGATTAACATCCTTTGCGATTGCAATTTTCATAATATTTATCCTCCTATTTTACTTTCCGAACCCTTAAAAAAATTAGCATTAATTATATTTTTATTTAATTGGAAAATAGGTTTTTGCTCAATAACGATCTTTTCAGGTATGCTTGCAAATCGGAATATAGTTACATAAAGGCTTTCAAGTTGCGGAATTACCGTGTTATGGTATCTACAACTGTCAATACGCAAGAACCTTTTTTGCTTCTTTCGCAACAACAGTTCTGATATAATAGATGCTCAAGGATATATGGGGTCAGCCCTTGACAAGGGACATAGCTGAAGGGATTTTCCTTGCAATTAAAGGTAATTTGTTTTAAGTCACGGGCTGACCCCAGAATGCTCGTGGCTGAAATCGCACCTTTTTTTGTAAATCCGGCAAACGGTCAAAAAATCTCCTAGCATTTAAATGAATTGAGAACTAAGAAGGGATAAAAAAAGAAAATCCTATAACGGATTTCCTTTTTGAGGATAGTAATTTCATCATCCTTGTTTATTGCCGTACCTGTGGCAATGTCCATTTCCTTGTGAAAAAGCAGCTTCCTCTTTCTCAATGATTAGTCGTTTTCCATTGATGATGCTATCGGCTATTTTTCCTCGAGCTTCTTTGTAGATACGTTGAAATGTTGTACGTCCAACACCCATTTTATCGGCACAACCCTGTTGGTCAAGGTTTTCAATGTCCATTAAGCGGATGCTTTCAAGTTCTTCAATTTGTAAAACAATGCTTTTTCCTTTACAAGATGCTCCATGTGGCCCAAACTCCATAAACCGAGGGCTAAAGCCGATCCTTCTCCTCTTTCGTGGTCTTGGAATATGACACACCTCCTAGTTGTCTTCTTTTTCGTCATTTTTGCTAAGCAATGATTCTAGTTCTACGGTTCTTTTTTTAAGAAATTCAATTGCGTCAGTTAATGAATCATTTTCCCGAGGCAGGTACCGGTTAATTTGACATATTCCCAAGCCTCTACCTAAGCCTCTACTCGAGCCCCTACTAAAACCTCTACCAAAGCCACCGCCACGGAATGGTCCTGTGCCTAATGGTCCTGTTCCATCTAAACCTGGCATTTTACGCACCTCCTTTTGAACAGTTATAGACATATGTCCTTTATGATTATATTATAGCACGTTATGGGCATATGTCAACAACTATTTTTAAATATTTTAGAAAAAGTTAAAAAGTGTGTAGTAATTTCCCTCTCAACGAAGTAATTAATGATAAATTGGTTGTGCGGGGCATGAAAACCAGTACAATGGGAGATGCCTAACCTCTGAATTTCCATCGTAGATACAATATTTAGCCCCGGAGGATATTCTTACGACATCTTTAGTAGTTAAGGGCTGCCCTTATAGGGCTTAACCAAGCTGGCAATTGACAACCCTTCTGTTACCGTGAGATTGCCCGATAAGTGGAATTTTTTGCCGTCTGCAAACCAAATAATTTTTAGCAGGTCTTGATTTGATTTGAGAACAACATATTTAGTAGTATTAATTTGATAAAAAGAAATATCGGCATTATGAATATATTCTTTGTCAACAAAACTCGTTTTATTAGTAATTTCTTGTGTGAAGGTAATGCTATTTTCTTCCTTTAAAAAGTCCATTGTAATTATACATAGATCATCTCTCTGGAGGTAGCGAACATTTTGCAGGTCATCAGCTGAGATAGACGCTGGGTAATAGAAAGTTTTAGGGTAAATTTTTAAAAGTTCTGCAAGAGAGGTATTTGTAAAAGCAGCTTGAGCAGGAGCAGCCATTCTTTTCCTTGGAGAAGAAAAGTCGGGGGATTTTTCTTGCAAGAAATTCTCCTCTATATCATCACCACTAGTATTAACTTCATTAATATTAGATTGTGTTTCTCTTTGGGCATCATTAATTTTTGTTCTTGTTATCAATTCTTGTAACGAAAACTCAGGCAAGAACATCTCTTTCACCTGTGTCGGCGTTACAATAATAGAAAAAATAATTAAGGCCACAAGGCAAGTAGCTATTTGGAACGTTTTTCTCCCTAAAATGCTTTTTTTAAGAAGTGTTCTTTTTTGTTTTTCCACTAATTCGATAGAATTTTCAATCCTTTGCCACATGATCTTCGAATCAAGTGCCGGTTGGCTTTCTAGTTCCTCGACAAGAGTATCTTTAATACAATTTTCCCAAGAGTTGTTACTCATGGCAAGTCACCACCTTTTTTCTTATTTTTTTCAGATTCTGAAACAAATTTTTGGTTATATTTTGCTAAATGCTTTTTGAGAAGGGTTCGAGCTTTGTTTAAACGTGATTTTACAGTACCCAGTGGAATTTCCAGCGTTTCGGCAATCTCAGCTTGCGGCATTTCGGTAAAATAATATAAAATGATTAAACTTTTTAATTCAGGTGCAAGATAATCAATAGCCTTGCGTATCTCCAAATTAGTTTCGTTTTTCTCCAGGGTTGTATCTGGCATAAAACTAGCATTGTCTTCCAGTCTCGCAAAAGATTTTGGGGATAAATAAACTATCTTTTTTTTTTTTTCAAGAAATTAATAGTTTTATTAATAGAGGTCTTGATAAGCCATGCTTTTATTTTGTTCATATTATCAAAGTCGCTATCTTTTTTATAAAAATATAGTGCCACGAAAGTATCATGCACAATATCCTGTGCTAACTGTGTATCTTTAGTCATAGAAAGAATGGTTTTATAAATTGGCAGGTGGAAAGCTGTATATGCTTTTAGCAAGAAATCTTTATCTATCATGAAAATTGACTTTCCTCCGATTAATTTGGAGTAGTAAGTGTTCGAGCATGTAAATCTTAACATATTTAAAACCAAGCTAGCCAGGCCAATAAGAACTATTTGGAGAAGCACTGGCAATATGGAAATGAAGTCAGAATTTGGCAGATTATTAAAATGAAGACGCTTCTTAAAATTAGCTTTACCAGAAAAATTACAAAGTGTCTATAGCAAGAAAACAGTGTTGATTCTTTAATTATTAGTTCTCTTATAATTAATGTGAACCTTTTAAGGATTTAATTGTTATATATGTAAAAGGTGCTATCAATAATTTAAAAAAGGCGTTTAGATTTTTCAAAAAGACGAGGATATAATATAATGTCCCCATAAAACGAGACAAAAGTTTCGACATTCTAAGTGAACCTGATATAATAAAAGACATGAAATTGTCAGGAAAGAGGGATAAAATGCGTAAAAATTATTTCCTGCCTGTAGTGGCACTGATTGTTTTATTTTTAGCAGCGGTGGTGCATACTGTTTTACCTGTTGAAGGGACTACAAGCACAGCAGAGAAAAAAATAAATACCGTTGTTACTCAAAATTACTCAAAAAATTTCACCGGGGAAGAAGATGACAAAAAAACAGCTTGCCGGAACGAACTGGCATTTGAACTGCCAATTATACAGACAGATGCACCCCAAGTTCCTCTTGAACTGCACAAACTGACTGTTGAGGAAATTATAGCCTTGTTTTCTTTTTTAGATTCCCCCATAAAAAATGCTTCTGTTCCTACCACAAGAGGACAACTACCCAATGCTACTAGGAGTTATAGAAACGGTATTCACGAAGGCATTGATTATTACGGCTTTCCTTTCGGCAAAGAGGTAATTGCGACCGCTATCGGTGTTGTTATCCGCATTGACCATGATTTTGTGGAGATGACTCTAGAGGAGTACAATGAAGCTATTAGAGCTGCACATGAGTCAGTAATTACACCGGAAGCAGAACTGGATAAATTTCGTGGTAAACAAGTATGGCTAAAACATCAAAACAATATTATAACCCGTTATGCACACCTTGATAGTGTTGTTTCTGAGATCAAAATAGGACAAACAGTGGAAGCAGGGCAAGTTATCGGTACTGTGGGGAATACTGGAACAAAATCTTCTGTAGTTGGTAAAATACTAAATCCTAGTGGTGCTCCTCATTTGCATTTTGAAGTTTGGTTAGGCGATATGTTTTTGGGGCAGGGGTTACCTTATAATGAGGTATTATATATATATAGGGAGATATTTGAATAGGCAACTTTGAGATGATTTTAAAAACTTTAGAGAAAAAACATGGAGAATTAACGATTACAAAGGAAGTAAAAATAATTTTTAAAAGAATCAGAATGGTTTTTATGAGAAAGAATTAGCCTTTTGTACACTAGATATAAAAAGCGTTTAGATTTTTAAAAAGACGAGAAGGTGGGTGAGAATGTGGTTTTATGTTTTAGGAAATTAAAGTTTAGTAGCAGGTAATCTTGGTGTTACTTTTGGTGTCAAACCTATAAAAAACAAAAGGAGGCATTTTATAATGAAGCTATCAAACAGGAGGTGGATGCTTATAGCGGTGGTGTCAATTGTTGGA
>CAZIRG010000053.1:0-9468 GCA_964541505.1 uncultured Syntrophomonadaceae bacterium
TGAGAGCAACGCATGAGATAATTTTAAAAACAGCTCAATAGACCTGAGTAGTTGCGTTAAAAGTAAAGTTGACTAAACTATTGCCGACTATATCAAAGTAGCGCTGACACGCACCAGCTGTCAGTTGCCAGTTGTCAGTTGCCAGTTATCAGTTATCAGTGAATTGGAAACTGTAAACCAATAATCCTCGTAACCCCTGTAAACTGTAAACTGCAAACTACAAACTATGCCGGAGGAGTGACAGTGCTTGGAGAAGAGAAGAATGAGAGATGATAGTAACGAGTATATTCCTTTCCCGCCGGTCAGGTTTATTGTTTTGAGTGACATACATTATTATGATACTAGTTTAGGAACGACTGGCACTGCTTTTGAGGCTATGCAGAAAAAAAATAGAGAAGTAAAAATGATTAAGGATAGTCCGGCAATACTTCAAGCAGCTAAGGAAGCTATCCTGTCTGAAAAGGTTGATTTTGTAATTATATGCGGTGACTTGACTAAAGACGGGGAAGCCTCCTCTCATGCTCTTCTTGTTCCAGAGTTACAAAAAATACTTGCTGCTGGCACAAAGATATTTGTTATTAATGGTAATCATGATGTAGAAAACAATCAAGCTAGCTGCTATTCTGGTAACAAAAAGAAAAGGACAGCGACAATTTCTGGAGAAGAATTCAGACAGATCTATGCAGATTTTGGATACAAAGCTGCTTTGGAAAGAGATAATGATTCTTTAAGTTATGTAGTCGAACCCATTCCCGGTCTTTGGTTGCTAGCTATGGACTCTTGCCGCTGGAGAGAAAAATATTTTGAAAGCGGTAGATTTTATCCTCGTACTTTGAGTTGGATTAAGAAAATACTTGACAGAGCAGAAAAAGAGAAAAAGGCTGTCCTGGGCATGATGCATCATGGTCTTTTGGAACACTATCAAGGCAACCAAAAATACTATAAAGATTATCTTATCACTGATAATGCTAAGATAAGTGAAATGTTTTTAAATTATGGTTTGAAGATTGTTTTTACCGGTCATTTTCACGCTCAAGATATAGCTCTTAAAAGAGCTGCTGCAGAGAATGTAGAAAAGTATCTTTACGACATTGAAACAGGATCTTTGATTGCTTATCCTTGTCCGTATCGACTGATTATTATTGATGAACAGCAAATAATGCAGATTAGGAGTAAAAGTATAGAGTCTATAGCAGATTATACGACGGGATTTGCAGAGTATGCATACCAACATGCTTGCGTTTCGGGTGAAAGTGTAGCCAGGGAAACCTTGAAAAACTGGTTTGTTACTAAAAAAGACGCCAATATTTTGATACCACAGATTCTGAAAGCTTTTTTAGCCCATGCTATTGGAAATGAAGAACCTGCACCCGCAAAAGTTCTTGACCTCCAAGGGATAAGCTGGTGGGGAAAATTGATCATGTCAAGGAAAAAGCCTCTTTTAGAAGGACTGTGGCAGCAATCACTGCCGCCTGATAATGATCTTAGTATAGATTTAAGGACGGGGAAATATGGGGAGTTAGTGAATAAGTGACTAAGTAAGTTGGATGGGAAACGAAAGAATAGGGATGAGGAGCTAGGAAAGGGAAATTGCTGGATAGGTAGGTTGGGGGTGGTGGCAAATAGAGAAGGAGAAAGAGCAAATGAAGCAAGAGCGTGTTAATTGCTTCATTTGCAAGTATTTTTATATTACTTGGGAGTCTGCTTTTCCTAATGGCTGCAAGGCTTTTGGTTTTAAAACAAAGTATTTCCCATCAGAAGTTATTTGTAGTTCTTCTGGCATGAAATGCCTTCACTTTATCAAAAAAGAGTTTCGTTAGCCGTGCCTTTTGCAAAAATCTTGCATAAAAGCAGCTAGTTCTTGGCAACCTTCTTCTGGCATGGCATTGTAAATAGAAGCCCTTATGCCACCTACGGAACGATGTCCTTTTAACCCTATCATTTTGTGCTGTGCTGCTTCTGTTAGGAAAAGTTTCTCTATTGTTTCTGTTGGCAGGCGGAAAGTTATATTCATCAGGGAACGGCTATTTTTTTCAGAGTGTCCTTGGTAAAAGTCAGTATGCTTATCTACCACGTCATAAATATAAGCAGCTTTTCTTATATTTCTTTTTTCTACTTGTGCGAGTCCGCCTTGTTTCTTGAGCCAATGCAGAACCTTATTTAACATATATATAGAGAAAGAAGATGGGGTATTGTAAAGAGAATTATTGGTGGCATGAATGTCATAGCGCAGCATGCTGGGCAGAGAGGTTGGGACTTTTTCTAAGAAATCCTGGCGAATAATAACCAGAGTAACCCCGGCAGGTCCCAAGTTTTTTTGTGCTCCAGCGTAAATTAAGCCGAACCTAGAAACATCAAACGGATGAGAGAGAATATCGCTGGACATGTCGGCGACTAGGGGGTGATTGGTTTGTGGGGTATAAGACCACTGAGTGCCGTAAATAGTATTGTTGGTAGTTATGTGTACATAAGCAGGGTTGGGACTGAAGGTTAACTCTTTCTGATCAGGGATGCGTCGATAGTTTTCTTCCTTTGTAGAAGCTGTTAGATGAACATTACCTATTAAACGAGCTTCTTTCCATGCTTTTTCTGCAAAACTACCTGTCAAGATATAATCAGCTGTTTCGCCTGATGTAAGAAAATTTAAGGGGAGCATAGCAAATTGGAGACTGGCTCCTCCTTGTAAAAAAAGAACGCGGTGGCTGTCTCCAAATTCCAAGAGTTCTTTAACCAGGCTTTCGGATTCCAGAACCAGATTTTCAAAATCTTTATGGCGGTGGCTCATTTCCACTATAGATATACCGTTTTCTTGGAAATTAAGGAATTCTTCCTGTGCTTCTTTCATGACTGGTAGGGGCAGAGTAGCAGGACCAGCGTAGAAATTAAATACTCTGTTTGACATAATATAGGCACCTCCAATGTTATTTTTCTGATTATAACTTAAGGTTAAGTCTGAAGCAAGTAGCTATTTTGGTCTTGGAGGTTGGAGATTATTTTAGAGGTTAGAGATGAGAAGTTGGAGGCTAGACGTGTAGCGTGGTTGGTTGCCAGTTAACTGGGGCTGAACGAGAGGGGTTAGGAAGTAGGAGCAAAGTTGGGAGTTGATTGAGGTTTGATTTGGAAAAAGTGAAAGCTAAAAAATAAATGGAAGAAAGTGGAGGAAAAGAGTAATGCATGCGCATATTCATTTTATTGTGCCGTTTCTAGGTATTATTTTGGGATTTATTTACCTTAGGACTGTGATTAACGGAATTTTTGATTACCTAGAAAGAAACCCGGAGGCAGACTAAAATCGATTTTTTTCAATACTCATACGCATCATTTGCTCCATTTTATTTTTAGGTGGAGTATACAACGTTGGTTTTTGCATCATTTTTATGGCTTCTGTAGGACAAGCGGCGGCACAAACTCCGCAACCAATACAAGAGTCTGCGTTAATTACCGGAGAGGTAGTTTTTTCTTCCATGGTAATAACATGAATATGGCAACTTTTAATGCAAACCTTACAACCAATACAAAGGTCTTTTTCTATTGTGGGAGTAAAATTGCTGGGATGTACGGCACTGACATTTTTTTCATTAATGGCTTTTAACAAATTGCAACAGCAACCGCAACAGTGACAGATATAAGCAGGTTTGTTAAGGACATTATCTCCTAGCAAGACCAGCCCCAGCTTTTCACTTCTTTCTAGGTTGCGTAGCAGATCGTCAACAGAGGCTTTCTGGGCAAAACTGCGGCGAACAAGCCATTCCGAAGCTCGTCCTAAGGAGGTGCAGATATTATCAATTGGGGCATCGCAACCAGTACCAAGCAACTTAGCCTTATGCCGACAGGAACAGATGCCAAGCGAGCCGCCTCCCGAACTGCGAATAATTTTCGAAGCTTTTTCGTAGTCGAGTACTTCTGTTTCTACTGCCAGGGGAATCAGTTTTTCATAAATCAGAGTTTTGAATAATTTAGTGGAAGAACCGAAGAACTCATGAATAACAGCGGGGTCATCAAAATAGCTTTTAAAAAGTTCGGCCAACTCCTGTAGATTAGGGTTTCCGGTGCGCATGAAAGTGTATTCAAAGAACCCCACAACCATGGGGGATAAGATATAAAAAGTCTGTTTTCTGCTTAGAATATCCATTATTAAGCCTTTTTTAGCCATGCTTTCCAACGTTATCAGCAGCTCTTCTTTATTTATCCCGGTAATCTCTATAATCTGTTCCAAAGTCATAGGTAACAAGGGAAATTTGCTTCCCAAAATGGCTTCGGACTCGGAATATAGTTGCTTTAAAATAGCCATCAGATTATCGTTTATAGGAGCACCAACGGGAGATTTGTTTAATCGTTCGGCTAATGCAAAATATACTTCTTCTTTGGAGTTAACTACATGCCCCATTATTAGTGCTCTCCTTGTGGTTGTTGAATTTTTCTGGTCGGAGCGACAGGATTTGAACCTGCGACCTCTTGGTCCCGAACCAAGCGCGCTACCAAGCTGCGCTACGCCCCGACTTGCAAGATTTGTAATTACTCAGGTCTATTAAGTTGTTTTTAAAATTATTTCAAAGTTGCCTAATCTGCTGCAGCAGATTAGCTAAGTAGTTACCAAGAGTTATTATAGCATACTTTATGTTTAAAGAAAAGAAGGGATTTACATTTTAAATGAAGAAATGGGAAGGGTCATGGTGAAAACAAATAATAGAAGAAATACTGTCACGGTAAAATATTTTTTCAAAAATTGATTAGGGGAGGCAGATATGATTTACGAATTTCAGAAGGCTAGACCGGAATTGGATTCTACGGTATATGTAGCGCCGGGAGTAGCTATTGTGGGGAGAGTTGAGATAGATGAATACAGCAGTATCTGGTTTAACACAGTTATAAGGGGAGATGTTAACTTTGTTAAAATAGGTCGACATACTAATATCCAGGATGGATCTGTAATTCATGTTGATACAAACTATTCTACAGAAATTGGAGATTATGTTTCGGCAGGGCATAAAGTTATTATTCATGGCAGCAAGGTGGGTTCCGGCTGTCTCATAGGTATGGGAGCGATTCTTTTGGATGGCTCGGTAATCGGAGAAAATACTCTCATAGGAGCAAACAGCCTGGTTAGGGAGGGTCAGGTAATTCCGGCGAGAGTTTTAGCTGTAGGTACTCCAGCCCGCGTGTTACGAGAGTTGAAACCGGAAGAAATAAAGCGCATCAGATCACTTGCAGAGAGTTATTCTAAAAGAGCCCAAGTCTTCAGAAAAGAGGTGGTGTTGGCGGAATAGATGAAATAGGTGTTAGATGAATATATGTTTGGATATATGTTAAGAATTAGAAGTTAACTTCTATGGTATTGTATTTTGCATTTTGTTGGCAAACATGAGCAGGATAAAGGTAAAATAATGTCGAATTTACTCTATTAATATAAATAAACTGCATCTGAAAGGGTGAATCCGATGTCGTTTGCTTTAGGAAGAAAAATTATGGTTATACGCCGGTTAAAGCGCTTTACTCAGAAAAGACTGGCAGAGAGTATAGGAATCTCTATCAGCCAGCTGAGTATTATTGAACGAGGCAGAAAATTTCCCCAGCCAGAGTTAGTAGTAAAAATAGCTAATACGCTGGGAGTTTCCTTGAACGAGTTTTTTATCTTACCGGAAAGTGTGAAAAAGCATGCCTTAATGTAAAAGTATTTGAGGTGAAACAGACAGTTGTTCATTGGCAATGTCTATATTGACAAGCCTATTTTTTCAGCTCCACTGGCTGGTGTTAGCGATACAATCTATCGCCAGCTGGCGAAAGAGGCCGGGGCTGGGTTGGTTTGTGCAGAAATGGTTAGTGCTAAAGGACTGATCTACAATCGGCAGAAAGCTTTACCTTTGCTTAGATTTTCTGTTGCTGAAAAGCCTATTAGCTTTCAGGTTTTTGGCTCTGATCCGAAATATATGTCTCAGGCTGCACAGGAACTGGTAGCTTTAGGGGCAGATATCATTGATATAAATATGGGTTGTCCTGTGCAAAAGGTGGTCAAAAAAGGAGAAGGTTGTGCTCTTATGCGAGATGTTTCGCAAGCGGCAGAAATTATTTCTGCGGTGGTAGAAGCAGTATCTATTCCCGTTACAGTTAAGATACGTAAAGGGTGGGACGATGAGCATGTCAATGCCGTAGAGATGGCTCTGCTGGCTGAATCAAAAGGAGCGTCGGCGGTTACTGTTCATGGTCGTACTCGGGAGCAGTTTTATAGTGGCAAAGTTGATTTAGATATCATCAGACAGGTAGCAGCAGCTTTAAAAATACCTGTTGTGGGCAATGGGGACATTTTTTCTCCCCAGGATGCCTTGCATATGTTTAAGATGACAGGGTGTGCGGCGATTATGATTGCCCGGGGAGGAATGGGAAACCCTTGGTTATTTAAAAGAACGCAGCATTACCTGAAAACAGGAGAGTTGCTACCGCTGCCGACTGCTCTTGAAAAGATACAGATGGCGGTAAGGCACCTAGAACTTCTCGTTTCTCTCAAAGGTGAGAAGATAGCTGTGCGCCAGATGCGCAAGCATACTTCTTGGTACATCAAGGGGTTAAGAAATGCGGCTAGTGTTCGCCAAGAGATTTGCCGGATAACAACCCGGGAAGAGATGAAAAAAAAGTTGCTGCAATATGCTGCAGCATATTGCCAAAGATAAAGAAACATGCTAGAATAAGCCTGTGTTCACAATGTTGTGCACACAGGCTTATTTATTTGCAAGGAGGTGGAACGAAATGGATTTTTTCCGTGTTGGTGACAAGTTGCTTGATTTCAAAAAGGCTAACCGTGCTGTAGAGAAGATTTTTGCCTTGCGTAGCCAAGGACTTTCACAGCAGGAAGTTGCCGCAAGATTACATCTTGATCGTGCCTTTATCTCCCGATTGGAGGCTTTGGGGGAAGTAAGAAGAGGTGAAAAGCTGGGTCTACTGGGGTTTCCTCTGCAGAACAAGGAAGAGCTTGCTCAGATAGCAGAAAAGGCAGGGGTTGATTTTTCTTTTCTGATGACAGAAAAAGAGCGTTGGCAGTTTGTCCGGGAACATTCGGGAATAGAATTCTTTAACGAAATTATGCAGATAATTTCTCGTTTGCGAGAGTGTGATACGATTATTGTTCTTAGTTCTAGTAAATGGATAGAATTGGCGGAAGTTCTTTTTGACAGCCAGGTTTTGTATATTGAGATAGGGGCTACTCCTATAAAAGAAGATATTTACCTGGATCCGGAAAAATTAAAAAACCTGCTCTATAGAGTATTAGGAAGGGAGAGCAAATGAAACATATTATAAGTGTAAGTTTGGGGTCTTCTGCAAGAGATCACCGAGTAGAAATGAATTTTGCTGGTGAGCTTTGTTGTATAGAAAGAATTGGCACTGACGGGGATATGCAGAAGATGATTTCTATAATTAGAAAACTGGATGGCAAAATAGATTGTTTTGGTTTGGGAGGTATGGATTTATATGTATCTGCCGGTCATAAAAGATATGCCATCAGAGATGCTTTAAAGATTGTCCGGGCGGCAAAAAAGACTCCTATTGTAGATGGTTCCGGTTTAAAGAACACTTTGGAAAGAAAAGTTATTTTACATATTGGCAGGGAAACTGATATTTTAAATGAGGCTAAGAGTGTTCTTATGACTAGTGGAGCTGATCGCTACGGAATGGCTCTTTCATTAGAGGAGTTGGGATTGAAGGTAACTTACGGTGATCTGCTGTTTGTGCTTGGTTTGCCTATCCCCATGAATTCCCTAGAGTTTTTGCAAAGAGCGGTCAGCATCCTAGCTCCTATTGTCCGGCTATTGCCTTTTAAGATGCTTTATCCTACAGGTGAGCAGCAGCATAAAACAGTACCAAAATACACAAAGTATTTTGATAGAGCAGATGTAATTGCCGGAGATTTTCATTTTATATACCGAAATATGCCCCCCCAATTGGCAGGGAAAGTAGTTATAACCAACACAACCACGGCAAAAGATGTAGAGGCGCTACGCCAGGCAAAAGTAAAAACTCTGATTACTACTACGCCGGTACTGAAGGGTCGCTCTTTTGGTACTAATGTGATGGAAGCTTTGCTGGTAGCTCTTGCCGGGAAAAAAGGAGAGCTGAAACCCTCGGAATATGATGCTTTTATAGAAGAATTGGATTTGAAGCCTAAAATTTTACAACTAAACCAGGAGGTGCAGGAGGTAGTATGAATCGTTTTGCTTTTATCGTCCACCCTTTGGAGCTGGAAGATATTTTTCGTAAATTAAAATTTATGCGCTCTTGGCCGCATCCTGTGATAGAGACTATTTTGCGTGTTCTTCCTCCGTTTAAAGTTTCGGAAATAACAGGTATTGAAAGTGCATATTCTTCCTGTAACGGTCTTTTTAGTGGTTGCCCCTTGACGGCCTCCCAGATGCTTAAGTTGCCGCAGTCTTTTGTTTTAAAGAAAATAATTCGTGCTGGTAAACTGGCAGAAAAAGCGGGGGCAAAAATAGTAGGGTTAGGAGCGATGACTTCCGTAGTAGGAGATGCAGGCATAACTATAGCCAAAAATTTGAACATTGCTGTAACTACAGGTAACAGCTATACTGTAGCTACGGCATTGGAAGGAACCAAGGAAGCTGCTCGCCTTATGGGGCATGATTTGAGTAAGGCAGAAGTGCTGGTTTTGGGAGCTACAGGTTCGATAGGGAGTGTTTGTGCTCGCTTTTTAGCTAGAGAAGTGAAGTTTTTAACTCTTTTGGCTCGTAACGAAGCTAATCTAGAACTGCTGGCGAATAAAATAATGGCAGAAACAGGGCTGGCAGTAGCGATATCTAAAGAGACAAGAAAAGCTATCCGGCGAGCAGATATTATTATCGCCGTATCGGGATCCTCCGAATCATTAATAGAGCCGACAGACTTAAAGCCAGGGGCAGTTGTTTGCGATGTAGCTCGGCCAAGAGACGTTTCCCGGAGAGTAGGGGCAGAAAGAACAGATGTTTTGGTGATAGAAGGCGGTGTGGTAGAAATACCCGGGGATGTTAATTTTAATTTTAACTTTGGCTTTCCTCCCAAGACGGCCTATGCTTGTATGGCAGAAACCATGATTTTGACTTTGGAAGGACGTTTTGAAAATTATACCTTGGGGCGGAATCTTTCGCCAGAACGTATTGAGGAAATCAGTTTTTTAGCAAAAAAGCATGGTTTTAAATTAGCAGGTATGCGTAGTTTTGAGCGTGTTATTACATCTGAACAGATTGCTAAGGTGCGTGAAGAGGCAGAAAAAAATAAAAGAGTAGTGTAAGCATATACTCGCCAAGCTTATAAACTCGTATTTTTTATATCAGTTACCAGTCAATTGTTGTATGGCAAACTAGAAAACCGTAAACTCGTAACCCCTGTAAACTGTAAACTGTAAACTGGTAGCGGTATTACATCAGCTAATACTCGTTACTGCGCTTATCGACAAATGTTAGTTTATGCCCTATCCCAGTATACATT
>CAZIRG010000054.1:0-9379 GCA_964541505.1 uncultured Syntrophomonadaceae bacterium
ATTATACCACAAAAACACAAAAACCTGCATACTGCAAATGATAAAATATTAAAATATAAGTAAATATTACATATACTTTAACAATTTTCCGACCAGAAAATTCCGTCCCAACTTACCAACTTACCTACTGACTCACTTAGTCACTTAGTCACTCAGTCACTTCAATAATACTCCGCAGACACAACCTTACCCTTCTTTCTGAGAAATACCAGCAGCTCATCCACAATTTTCTGTTTGAGGGCAAAATTAACCGGCAAATCAGGACTCTGATGTGCCGGGTTCATGGCTCGCCCCACCACAATATGGATATTATCAGCCCATAATAATTCATGGGTCAATCTGCTGGCTCCATCTCTACGCAAAGCTACTTCTTTTTTTCGTACACCCTTTTTGAGGAGTTCCACTACATAGGAAAGAGTAAGCATACCCTCTGTAACCAGGTCTATCCCTTCTACTTTAGCAATCGGAGGTATTTTTTCATCCATTGATTGTAAATCAACAGATAAAGTTTTACCAAGTATTCTGACCACTATGTTAGCGGTAGTTCCACCACATACCACTTTTTTCCCTCCGGCTGAAAAAAGCTTCTGTACAACTTCAGCATCATCCTCTTTATTTACCGGCGGACCTACCAGCATAGACAAAACTCGCTTTTCTCTTACTTTGACGATTACGCAAGTCCCATCATCTCCTGGCTTAGAGGCATAGAGTTTATTGGAAACACGAATAAACTCATCAGCAACAGAGCAGGCATCATCTTCCGTTTCAGTGATACTTTCCAAAAACTTGCCGACTCTTTCCGCACCCCAGCCAAGATTCCAAACCCCACCAATGCCGGCATGCAAAAGTCCATCCGACAACAAGACTATCCAATCGCCTTTCTTTATTGAAAAAAATGCTTCCTTGATAATCCTTCCGCTTACCTCTTTTTTTTCTCTGTGTACATAGCGCAATTTACACCCATGACCAATATAGCTTTCAGGCGAGTCGTATTCCACAAGGTAGGCTGTGCCATCATTGAATACCTGTAATATAGAAAAAGTAGAGTAAGCCAATCGCCTTACTTCACATACAGGCAAAGTAGAAGCCAGGGTATTAATAACTTCATTTAAAGGCAGTCCTCCTTGTAACATGGTTGCCGCCATCTTGGTAGTCAGCGAAGATAATATGTTGGCCTTTACGCCGCTGCCAAGTCCATCGGAGAGAACTACAATTAAGGAATCATCTGAACGAGCTATTTCTACACTGTCACCACAAAGTTCTTCTTTGAATTTATTCAAATGTTTCGTAGCAATATCAAGATGAAGATCCATTTTTCTCTTCCTCCTCTTGAAGAACACGCACAAGCTTAGTAAGCAAGGTCTTGGTCTCTGCTGTTGTTTCTCCAAGTAAACTTGCTATCTTTTGTGCTACCTCCATTTGCTTATAAATTACCCCTTGCGTTTTTTCAATTGTTTCGCCTTTAATATGCTTATAATGCTCTCTTTCCTTTACCTCCGCTGTAATGTCCTGAAGCAATCCCATCGCGAGTTTTTCCTGTTCCTCATAAAAAAACGTTTCCCTAGTATACAAATCTTGCCCTCGCTTGACCTGATTAACTCTAAAAAACTTCTTGTCTTTTAATATTTTTCTAAAATTAGTAGGATCCATAATGCCGCCTACTTTGTGTCCCACTATGTCGTCGCAGGATTTAGCAAACATTTTGTTGGCCATTTCATTAGCTTCGACAATTATTTCTGCCGTATTAACCACAATGGCAGCATTCGGTGTAGAAGTAAGAAAAAGGTTGGCTTTCTTTTCAGCACGCTGCCGCATATAGGAAAGACACATCTCTGGGTCAGCCATACCGTTAAAAACAGCAATAGCTTTCTCGCGACACGAATTATAGCCACAAGCCCCGCAGTTAAGCTCATCCTCAGACGTTAACTTACCAGTCTTAGCCAAAATAGCCCGTATGTCTTTCTCACCCGGTTCGTCAATTTCTGGTGACAGGTTGCGATATTTCTGCACAAGTTCAGCAGTCGACAGTTGAGGTGATTTTCTGCCTTTTTCCTCTATATCTGCTGTATTCTGAACAAATTGTAATACCTTTTCCCGACGATAGTATAAGTCCTCCTCAGTTTGATTCATAGGTCCTCCCAAACAACCTCCCCTGCAGGCCAAAGGTTCAACCAGTTTAGGTAGCTGGTGTTCCTTCTTTTCAAAAAAATAAAGTAAAATGTCCTGGCATTCTTCCAACCCGGAAACAGATAAAGTCTGCTCATCAAGAATATCAGTACTTAAATCCGCTGTTCTTAACATACCGCCTCCGGTAGGAAATAGTCTGGCAGTGCGAGAAATAGCACCATCTACCTTGCCCGCCGGTAAAGAAGAAAGATCTATATCTTTTTCCTTCAGCCAGCTTTTCAAGTCATCAAAAGTGATCACAGCATCAAGTACACCACTGACCTCAGGTCGCTGGGCTTCCTTAATTTTCGCTACACAAGGACCAATAAATACTATCTTAGCATGAGGGAATTGCTTTTTAAGATATTTGGCATGAGCTACCATAGGAGAAACAACAGGCGACAGAAACGGTATAGCTGCCGGGTAATGTCTTTCTACTAGGTTGACTATTACCGGACAGGTAGTAGCAATCATCGGCTTGTTTGTTTCCTTGAAGAGTCTTTCGTATTCCCAAGCAACAATCTCAGCCCCAACAGCGGTTTCTGTAACTTGTGCAAACTGTAACGCATTCAACCCGGTTATAACCTGTTCCGGGTCAACTCCTGTAAACGCAGTAACATAAGAAGGAGCTAGGCTGGCGATGACAGTTTCACCAGTGGAAAGCATTTTTTTAACCTTATCAATATCAGAAACTACTTTTTTGGCCTTTTGAGGGCAGACCAGCACACACTGCCCATCTAAAATGCAATATTCATCCACCACTTTGGCATGATGCCCACCCGAACTTTGGCTGTGTACTATCCGAATAGCTTTTACAGGACAACTGCGCACACACTTATAGCAATCACGGCATTTTACTTCGGTTGTCTCAATAATGCCCATACCCTATTCCTCCCTCGCTTCATCCGGCTCTTTATTTAGAAACTTCTCCTGAAATATTTTTGTCACATCTTCTGCGCTAACTCCTGAAAAAATTTCCTCGCCTACAGTCATAGTTACTCCTTCTGTACATTTCTCCTGGCAAAACATGCCCACAAGCTCTATTTCCCCTTTTCCATGCTTTTCGATAAGAGACTTCAAAAGATCAATAACTTCTGAAGCACCTCTTAAAAAACAGGAACTGCCAACACAGACTTTAATGGCTTTCATGCCTATTACCTCCTTTTTTGGAGGTTGGAAGTGGGAGGTTAGAGGTTAGAAAAGCACCGAGAGCTACTTGGGCTTGCCCTCTGGGGTGCCTTTCCAAAACCTCGTCCAACTTCCAACTTCGCTCGGACTCCCTCCCTGCGCTCTCCGGACTCCCAACTTGGCTATCGGGTATCCGCCGTTATATTTTTCTATAAAATGGAGTAGCCGTCCGCTAAAGAAAAAGTCAGGACTCGTAAGCCGTCACCTCTCACCTCTCACCTCTCACCTCTAATATTATCAGTGCTCACTCCGATATATGCTGCAACAACTTAGGCAACTTTGAGAGAATTTTAAAAACAGCTCAATAGACCTGATTAGTTGCGTTGCTTTTTGACTATTTTGAAAATAATACCCAGAAGTCATAATTTAGTTGTTAGTTATCGGTCGTCAGAATTCAGTCATCGGTCATTAACAGTCTGTCGTCAGGAGCACAAATCTAACTTCTCACATCCCCTGCACCCCCACCCAAGTTAGAGGTGGGAAGTGGGAGGTTAGAGGTTAGAGTAAACAGCAAAGGCTACCTTCTCGGGGTAAATTTTCAACTTCCAACCTCTAACTTCCCTCTTAACCTCTTAACCTTCCCCTCTTTCCAAATTTCACCTTCTAATACTCGGGCAACCACAAGGGATTGCCACTACTTTTCACTTTTCACTTTTCACTTTTCACTTTTCACTCACTCGTGGTCGAATTAAATTTTTCAGGATATCTTTAGCTGTTTCTGGTGTTACCTCGGTCAGCACCTCGTCACCTACTTTGACTGATACCCCACGATCACACTGCTCGAGGCAAAAAGTGGCACTAACACTTATTTGTTTTTCCCAGCCAGCCTCTTTTACGCCATTTAGCAATGTCTCTAATACTGCATGCGATCCTTTTAAATAGCAACTTGTCCCCACACACACAGAAACTTCCAGCACTTCATCTCTTGCTGCTATTATAGGATGAGAGGAACTTTCCGGCATCCTCCTCCTAGAAGAATAAGTGGTATGAAGCAAAGTATGTGCCAATTTACTACCAGGAGTTTTTAAGTGTTCCTGATAAAGAGACTGCACGAAAGGATTGTGTGAAGCAACTCTGAGCTGCATGGAGCGATCAATATCATCCAAGCCTTCTTTGCGACAAGCATGGATCCTGCTCGTAGCCGCAGGTTGTCCACCACCACCAACACATCCACCCGGACAAGCCATCACTTCAATAAGGTGATAGTCTCGACGTCCTGCACGCACATCTCTCATCAGATCACCAGCTGCTTTCAAACTGCTCACTACCGCCAGCTTCAAAGTAACATCTCCCAAAGTAACATCTATTTCCTGTGCTTTTTCATTACCCTCCAGCGGTCGGAATTTAAGCTCTGTTGGTTGTGGCAATCCTGCATCATCCATAACCAATCTTAATACCGCTTCGGAAACACCACCGCTGTAACCAAAAATAACTCCTGCACCTGTAGCCATACCTAGGGGATTATCAGCAGCTTCCGGTTTTAGCTCAGAGAAAATAATGTTGGCTTCGCGTAGTAGCTGTGCTACCTCCACAGTAGAAAGTACCGCATCAACATCACGAACACCATCTGTCATATGTTCTGGTCGATTAGCTTCAAATTTCTTAGCTGTACAAGGCATAATAGAAACAACCTTCAACTGCTCAGGCTTAAGCTTTAATAGCGGCGCCTGAACCTGCTTAGCCAAAGAACCTAACATTTGTTGCGGCGATTTGCAGGTGGATATGTTCTTGATATAGTCAGGGAAATACTGCTCACAATATTTCACCCAAGCCGGACAACAAGAAGTCAGATGAGGAAAAGGTCCTCCTTTTTCAAGCCTCTCTTTGAATTCATGTGTTTCTTCGATAGTAGTAAGATCAGCAGAGAAGACAGTATCATAAACCTTGTCAAAACCAGCTCTTTTTAAAGCAGCAACCAATAAGCCTGTCCCGTCTTCTCCTGGGGGAAGACCAAACTCTTCACCTAAAGCTACACGCACCGCCGGAGCTAGCTGAGCGACCACCATTGTATCAGCATCCTCTATAGCATCCCAAACCGTATCCAGTTCCGAGCGAATAGAAATCGCTGCAGTAGGACAAATAGCAGCACACTGCCCACAATAAACACAGTCCACTTCCACCAGAGAATGGTTGAAAGCAGGTGCCACCACTGTCTTTGAGCCGCGATAAGCAAAATCAAGGACACCTACCCCCTGAATTTCGCTGCACATACGGACGCAATCACCACAAAGAATACACTTGTTGGGATCACGTACCAAAGAAACAATAGACTCATCCAAAGGAAGAATCTCTTTGCGTTCACCAAGACGCATCTCACGAATGTTCAAGCGCTGGCAAAGTTCGTGCAAGCGACAAGAAGAACCTTTGACACAGGTTACACAGTCCAGTTTGTGGTTGGACAGCAAAAGCTCTAGGATAGTACGGCGCAAACGACGTAAGCGACGACTATCAGTGCGTATCACCATGCCACTTTCCGGCTTCATAGAGCAAGAAGCCACCAAACCACGGCCTTCTAGTTCTACTAGACATAAACGGCAGGCACCGTAAACACTAAGCTCTGAATGATAACAAAAAGAAGGGATGTCAATACCTTCTCGCCGAGCTGTTTCCAACAGACTTTCACCCGGATAGAAGGAAACTTCTCTTCCATTGAGAGATAGCGTGCCAATGGCATCAACTTCGGTTTTTACTGACGGAGTTAAAGTTGGGTTGCTCATGCTGTTACCTCCTCATGATCACTGGACTTTACTATAGCGTGAAATTTACATTTATCTGCACATGCCCCACACTTAGTACATAACTCAACATCTATAGTATGAGGCTGCTTGCGTTCTCCCTGTATAGCATCAACAGGGCAAACTTTGATACAGGCTCCACAACCGGTACATGGTTCCGGCAAAATAGTATAATCCAGTAAAGCCTGGCATACTCCGGCTGGACATTTTTTATCTTCAATATGAGCGCGATATTCATCACGGAAATAACGCAGCGTACTCAAAACAGGATTGGCAGCTGTTTTCCCCAAACCACACAGGGAACCAGCAGCCACTGCACCCGCTAGCTCTTCCAACAACTCTAAGTCTCCCGGCTTAGAACGACCACCGGTTATTCTTTTTAGTATCTCCAGCATCTTCTTAGTACCTTCACGACAGGGAACACATTTACCGCAAGATTCATCCTGGATAAAGCCCATAAAATAACGAGCTATCTCCACCATACAGGTTCCGCCGTCCATAACTACCAAACCACCTGATCCAACCATAGCTCCAGCTTCGCGCAAATGCTCATAGTCTAAGGGCATATCAAGATGTTCCATCGTGAGACAACCACCAGACGGACCGCCTATCTGTACTGATTTGTAGGGGTAATCTCTGCGCATACCGCCCCCGATATCAAAAACTATTTCTCGCAGGGTAGTACCCAGCGGAACTTCTACAAGACCAGTTCGTGCTACCTGTCCGGCTAAGGCAAAAGTTTTGGTTCCGGGACTCTTTTCTGTACCCAGCTTGCGGAAATTAGCAGCACCGTTTTTGATAATATAAGGAACTATCGCCAGAGTTTCCACATTGTTGATAATAGTTGGTCTGCCCCAGAGACCAGAAGTAGCAGGGAAGGGAGGTCTAGGACGCGGCATGCCTCGCTGGCCTTCAATTGAAGCCAACAGTGCTGTCTCTTCACCACAGACGAAAGCCCCGGCTCCTTCTTTTATCTTCACTTCCAGAGAAAAATCTGAACCCATGATATTCTTGCCCAATAGACCAAAATCTTTAGCCTGCTCCAGGAGATGATGCAACCTCATTACCGCCAAAGGATATTCTGCCCGCGCATAAATATAGGCTTCTTCTGCTCCCACGGCATAAGCAGCCAACAATATCCCTTCCAACACACGATGGGGATCACCTTCTAAAAGACTACGATCCATAAAAGCACCTGGGTCACCCTCATCAGCATTACAGACTATATATTTAAGGCTGCCTGCAGCCTCGCGACAGGCTTTCCACTTTATTCCTGTGGGGAACCCTCCACCACCACGACCACGCAGACCAGAAGCACTAATCTCATTGAGAACTTCTTCTGGCGTCATCTCGAAAATTGCCTTAGCTAAAGCTG
Source organism: uncultured Syntrophomonadaceae bacterium (assembly GCA_964541505.1). Classification (GTDB taxonomy): domain Bacteria; phylum Bacillota; class Dethiobacteria; order PWVN01; family PWVN01; genus CAZLTH01. The sequence continues at coordinate 7,465 of CAZIRG010000054.1, forward strand.
TATAGCCATCAAAAGCCATATACTCACGAATATCTTCACAATCCAATTTGCCGCAGGTAGTCAGAGCAACTTTCTGCTGTGAAGCATAAAATGGAATTTCCTCTATTGTGGTACAGTCTTTTCCGGCGTCATCCTTATAAAGCAACCTCTCAATAACTCGACCACCCTCTACAGTTTCCGAAATTATTTCAGGAACATCTTCTGGAGTGACCTGCGAATAAACAACATTGCCCGGATCAATAATAACATGAGGTGCTAGTTGGCAGTAGCCAAAACAGCCTGCTTTAATCAACCCAGCTTCACCAGGTCCGGCAGGTGAAAAGTGCTGCTCAGCAGTTTCTCCCTCTTCTGATGTACTGCATCCACAACCACACTCTTTATCCATAACTTTTAGTTCTGCTCGCAATCCTTTAGCATCTAGAGCAGCTCTAAAAGCGGCATATACCTCGCGAGCACCGCTGGCCACGCAAGCTGTGGACATACAAACCATTATTCTGACCTTCTGTGCCTCAACCGCTGCCTTAAAAGTCGCTACCGCCCGATCCAGATCTTCCCGACTCTGAATTTTTGTCGTTGGAGGCTTGACAGGAACATCTCCTACTTTTTCACCAACATCAACTTTATATTCAATAGCGGAACCATCATCTTCTGAGGCCAATCGTTCCACCATCTGGCGTGCCTCTTCCGGGGTAACATTTCCAAACACTTCTTTGTCATCAACCATAATTACAGGAGCTAAGCCACATGCCCCCACGCAGGCAACACGCTCTACTGTAAACTTCAAATCAGTGGTTGTACTTTGCGACCCATCTTGGGGCAATCCTGTTGCTTCCTGAATAACAAAGTTTAATTCCTCTGAACCGCGCACATGGCAGGCAGTCCCGTCACACACTTTGATAACATAACGACCACGTGGTGTCATCGTAAACTGGGTATAGAAAGTAGCTACTCCAAAAACCATAGAAGCAGGAATATCAAGAGCTGCAGCTACATAAGACATAACCTCTTCCGGCAGGTAGCGATACTCTGCCTGCACATCTTGTAGTATTCCTACTAGGTTTGCTACTTTCCCTCCGCGCCGAGCAACGATTTGGTTAACTTTTTCAATCTTGCCCATCGGCTGTGCTTGAGCTGGCATATTCATTTGCTTTTCCTCCTGATCTGGCCAGGTTTCCCAGGCCTGAATTTAACTAACGATTCTCCCCCAATAATGTTTGCCTCTGTGGGAGGTGAAACAATCCATAAACCACGAGCAGTATCAGCACCTACATTGGTAAAACCTAAAAGCTTGTCCAATAAAAAATGAGCTACATCACCAGCATACAAACGCAACCGGCGATTAGCAAGCTCTAGCTCAATTTCCCCTGTTTCCAAATAAAAAAAATCCTCCCGGTCATGCTCAAATAATATCTGCCGATGGGATGCTCCGGGTTGAAGTTCAAAAGATAATGCCTGTATTCTTTTACTTCTTAACCCCAAAAAAGGTATTATTTGCACCAGAACCCCTTCTTCACCAGTAACCAGCCGGAGTCGCTTGTGAGACCGCGCTACAATCCATTCTTCCGGCGTTTCTTCCCCCAACAGGACTGAAAAACTAATTCCCAGAGCATGAGCTAGGTTTTTCAAGGTAGAATAAGAAGGAGAAACTTTGCCTCGCTCAAACTGGTAGATAAAACTAGGAGAAAGCCCTGTTTGCGTGGCCAAGTCTTTTACGCGTACCTGACCATTGGTCCTCAGACGACGAAATTTTTCTCCCACATGCATATTAACGACTTGCACCTCCCTTCTTTTTAAGATTGTGAATCTTCGAACTTATTATATCATTTTACTTCACTTTTGTCAAGCATTACTTTATATCTTTGCAGGGCAACCGCATACGGATTTTCTTTCAATTTTTATAATTTTGAGGTAACCA
>CAZIRG010000055.1:0-9244 GCA_964541505.1 uncultured Syntrophomonadaceae bacterium
GGGTATTATTTGGAGGTTAGAGGTTAGAAATTGGAAGTTAGACGGGGGAGGGTCTAGGGTTTCGAGGTTAGAGGCCAAAAATCTTCAATCCTCAACGTCCAACATCCCACCTCCAACCTCCAAAATGGAAGGAGTGAAGATAATTGTCCACTCAAAAAATACGTATTCGTTTAAGAGCTTTTGACCACTCTATACTGGACCAGTCTTCGGGGAAAATAGTGGAGACTGCTAAGAGAACAGGAGCAAGTGTAGCAGGTCCAGTTCCCTTGCCGACTGAGAAAAATATTTATACCGTAATAAGATCACCTCATAAGCATAAAGATTCTCGGGAGCAATTTGAGATGCGTACTCATAAGAGATTAATAGATATTCTGGAGCCTACCCCTAAAACTATTGACGCTTTGATGCGCCTTGATTTGCCAGCTGGGGTAGATATAGAAATTAAACTGTAGTTGCAGTTGCATTAGGGAGAGAGGTGTAAAGACGTGAAAAAGGCAATACTAGGTCATAAACTAGGAATGACGCAAGTTTTTAACGAAAAAGGAGAAGTTATTCCTGTTACAATTATTGAGGCGGGTCCCTGCACAGTAGTTCGGAAAAAAACTAACGAAAATAATGGTTATGATGCTTTGCAGATAGGTTTTTGTGACAAGAAGGAGTCTCATACTACCAAGCCTTACCTGGGTCAGTTTAGCAAAGCAGGACTTAAGCCTAAAAAGTATCTGCGAGAAATTTTTGTTGAAGATACTTCTTCGTATGAAGTGGGGGATGAAATCAAGGTAGATATTTTTGAACTAGGGGAGAAAGTGGATGTTACAGCTACCTCGCGGGGAAAAGGTTTTGCTGGTAGTATTAAGAGGCATGGACAATCGCGTGGTCCTATGTCACACGGATCACGTTATCACCGGGGGCCAGGTTCCCTAGGAGCAGTTGCCCCGGCTCGTGTTTTCAAAGGACGTAAACTTCCTGGGAGAATGGGCGGCGAAAGGGTTACTGTGCAAAATTTAACAGTGGTAAGGATATACCCTGAGCGTAACCTTATCTTGATTAAGGGTGCTGTTCCCGGACCTGTGAAAGGGTTAGTTACTGTTAAAAGTGCGGTTAAAGCTGTTGTTAAGAAATAGTTATTCAGCCTTTAAAATATTGTATTATTTTGAGAGATGTTCAATCAATAAGAGGTAATAAGGGAGGCGAATAAGAATGCCGAAAGTTGCTTTATATAATAGACAGGGAGAGGAGATTGGCGAGGTTGCACTTAGTGATGAAATCTTTGATGTCTGCGTGAGCAAAGCATCTGTGCATAAAGTAGTAAAAATGCATTTAGCTAATCGGAGACAGGGAACGTCTGCTGTCAAAAATCGGTCGGCAGTTCGTGGTGGTGGGCGTAAGCCTTGGCGTCAAAAAGGCACAGGGCGAGCTCGTCATGGGACTATTAGATCTCCTCTTTGGGTAGGAGGAGGAGTCGTTTTTGGTCCTGTTCCGCGGGACTTTAGTTATACTATTCCCAAAAAAATAAGAAGATTGGCTTTAAAATCTGCTTTGACCAGCAAGGTCAGGGATGGAGAGCTTTTAGTGATAGATGAGCTTAATTTTTCAACACCGAAAACTAAAGAAATGGTAAACATTTTTAAAAATTTGCAAACAGGCAAAAAAGTTCTTTTAGTAACAATTGCTAAAGATAATAATGTTATCAAATCAGCCAGAAACATACCTGGAGTTAAATCTATTCCTCCGGATTTGTTAAACGTTTATGATATATTAAATTGTCGGAGCCTTCTTTTAACTCGGGAAGCATTGACTAAAGTGGAGGAGGTGTTTGCTTGATGACTTCCTCTTGGGATATTATTATAAAACCGCTTATAACAGAAAAATGTACTTTTTTGATGGAAGAAAAGAAGTATTCTTTTCAGGTGGATAGAGCTGCTAATAAAATTGAAATAAGAAAAGCTATAGAAGAAATTTTCGGGGTAAAGGTTAAAGCTGTCAATACTATGAATGTTTCGGGTAAATTTAAACGCATGGGAGTGCATAGTGGCTATCGCCCTGATTGGAAAAAAGCCATAGTAACTTTGACGGAAGACAGCAAGGCGATAGAGATTTTTGAAGGACTGTAAGTTAGTGACTAAGTGACTAAGTGACTAAGTCAGCCTACGGCTGTAAGTGACTAAGTGACTGAGTGACTGAGTGAGTGGGTGAGTAAGTGAGTGGGACGGAGTTTCTTTTTCCCCTCCCCTTGTGGGAGGGGGCTAGGGGGAGGGGTTTCCTGACTACTGACCACTAACGCAACTAATTCAATGAAAGGAGTGAAGAATTGTGGCAGTTAAAAAGTTTGTACCAACTTCACCCGGCAGGCGATTTATGACCGTTTCGGATTTTGCAGAGATTACAACAGATAAGCCGGAAAAATCGTTGTTATATCCTTTGCCTAAAAAGGCAGGGAGAAACAACAAAGGGACTATTACTGTTCGTCACCAAGGTGGTGGTCACAAGCGCCAATATCGCAAAATAGATTTTAAAAGGGATAAGGATGGGATTCCAGCAAGGGTGGCCACTATCGAATATGACCCTAACCGCTCTGCTCGTATTGCCTTGCTCCATTATGCAGATGGAGAAAAGCGCTATATTTTGGCCCCTCTAGGCATCAAAGTGGGAGAGATGCTTATTTCTGGCTCTGATGCTGAAATTAAGCCTGGCAATGCTTTGCCAGTTAGAAATATTCCTTTAGGGACGGTTATACACAATATTGAGTTAAAAATCGCTGGTGGAGCACAGCTTGTTCGCTCAGCAGGTGCAGGTGCCCAACTTATGGCAAAGGAGGGTAAATATGCCCACGTACGTTTACCTTCTACTGAAGTTCGACTTATATTACAAGATTGCAAGGCAACAATAGGGCAGATTGGCAATGTTGAGCATGAGAATATAAATATTGGCAAAGCAGGTCGTTCTCGCTGGTTAGGGAAAAGACCTACTGTGCGAGGCTCAGTTATGAACCCCTGTGATCATCCTCATGGAGGTGGGGAAGGCAAGGCTCCTATCGGTCGCAAAAGTCCCATGACTCCTTGGGGTAAGCCTACCTTGGGTAAGAAAACTAGGAAAAAGAATAAAAAGTCCAATACTATGATTGTCAAAAGGCGCAAGTGATTTATTGTTTCTAACTTCTAAAAGGAGGCTTGCTTTAGAATGTCAAGGTCATTAAAAAAAGGTCCTTATGTAGATACCAAACTTCTTGCTAAGATAGTGGAGATGAATAAGAAAAGGAAAAAGAGAGTTTTAAAAACTTGGTCTCGTTCTTCAACCATCTTTCCGGAAATGGTAGGTCATACTATAGCTGTCCATGATGGTCGCAAACATGTTCCTATTTATATTACCGAGGATATGGTAGGTCATAAATTGGGTGAATTTGCACCAACACGCACTTTCCGTGGGCACAGTTCACATACTGAACGTTCGACATCTTTAAAATAATGCAGATTTGGCTATCGTGATTGATGAGGGGAGGTTTTATGCTTGGAAGCAAAGGCTATTGGTAAGTACTTGCGGATTTCCCCCCGCAAAGTACGACTGGTTATAGATCAGATTCGAGGGAAAGATGTAGGAGAAGCTACTGCTATTTTGAAGTTTACATCTAAAAGAGCTTCTGTCTATGTACTAAGGGTGTTATCTTCAGCACTGGCCAATGCTACACATAACAATGAGATGAACCTTGATAATTTGTATGTAGCAGAGGCTTATGTAGATGAAGGACCGACTTTAAAGAGGTTTCGTCCCAGAGCAAGGGGTACAGCTAGCAAAATCAGAAAAAGATCCAGTCATATAACGGTGGTATTACGGGAAAGAGAGGAGGAATAAGCTTGGGTCAGAAAGTAAATCCGGTAGGTTTCCGTATTGGAATTATTCGAGATTGGGATGCTAAGTGGTTTGCAAATAATAAGAAGTATGCAGACCTCCTGCATGAAGACCTAAAAGTGAGAAAATTTATTCAGAGGAAATTATCCGGAGCGGCTGTTAGCCGTATTGAATTGGAAAGAGCAGCTAAGCGTCTGCGCATTACTATCCATACAGCCAGACCAGGGATGGTTATCGGTAGAGGAGGGGCTGAGGTGGATTCCCTGCGACAAGCTTTAGAAAAACTGACTGGCAGACAGGTGCATATAAATATTTTGGAGGTTAAAAACTCTGACTTAAATGCTTTGCTAGTAGCAGAAAATATTGCGGGACAGCTAGTAAAGAGAACTGCTTTCCGTCGTGCTATGAAACAGTCACTTTTTCGATCGATGCGTGCTGGAGCTAAAGGTATAAAAATAGCTTGCAGTGGTCGTTTGGGTGGTGCTGAAATGGCCAGAAATGAAATCTATCATGAAGGATCTGTGCCATTACAGACTTTGCGAGCCGATATTGATTATGGTTTTGCTGAGGCACATACTACTTATGGTCTTATCGGGATTAAGGTTTGGATATATAAGGGTGAGGTTCTTCCTGATAAGCAACAGGTAAAGCCTGCTACTCAAGGAGGCGAAACTAATGCTGATTCCTAAACGTGTTAAATTCCGTCGACAGCACCGCGGTCGTATGAAGGGCAAGGCTCAATCAGGTAATAAAGTTTCTTTTGGTGAATATGGCTTGCAAGCATTAGAATCTGCTTGGATTACCAGTCAGCAGATTGAAGCAGCTAGGATTGCTATGACTCGTTATATTAAGCGAGGTGGGAAGGTCTGGATTAATATTTTCCCGGATAAGCCTGTAACTGAGAAGCCTGCTGAAACTAGGATGGGAAAAGGAAAAGGCTCGCCAGAGTATTGGGTGGCTGTTGTTAAGCCTGGTCGGGTTATGTTTGAATTGACTGGTGTGTCGGAAAAAATAGCCCGGGAAGCTATGCGATTGGCAGCTAATAAGTTACCTATAAAATGCAGATTTACCGAGAGAGAAGAAGCAGGGGGTGCTGGTTAAATGCAAGCTAGGGAGTTAAGAGAGCTTACGATGGATGAGCTAGAAGAAAAAGTAAAAGAAATGAAAGAAGAACTTTTCAAGCTACGCTTTCAGCTGGCTACCAGGCAACTAGAAAACCCGATGCGGTTACGAGAGGTTCGTAAATCTATTGCTCGAGCGAAAACAGTTATGCGTGAGCGTGAGTTAAAGATAGGTTAGTGTGTTTTATGCAGAGAGAAGGGGGGGAAAAGTCATTTGGAAAAAATAATCAAAAGAAAAGTTCGCACAGGCACTGTAATTAGTGATAAAATGGATAAAACTGTTGTTGTATCTATTTCTAGGACAACTCGTCATCCGTTATACGGAAAAATTATGCGCAGAATGAAAAAGTACAAAGCACATGATGAAACTAACCAGTGCCGAGCGGGTGATATGGTAAAAATTATGGAAACTCGTCCTCTAAGCAAAGAAAAACGCTGGAGGGTTGCTGAAATCTTGGAAAGAGCGAAAGTTTAACTAGATGAAGAAAGATTCGAGGAGGGCTTTTAAATGATCCAGTCCCAGTCATATCTGAACGTAGCGGATAATTCCGGAGCTCGCAAGGTCATGTGTATTACCGTTCTAGGTGGCTCTAAACGGAAGACTGCCAATATTGGGGACATTATTACCGCTACGGTTAAAGAAGCCACTCCCGGTGGGGCGGTAAAGAAAAGTGAAGTAATAAGAGCAGTTATTGTTCGCACAAAAAAGGGGCTTAGAAGACCTGATGGGTCCTATATTAAATTTGATGAAAATGCTGCAGTTATTATTGATCCCAACAATAACCCCAGGGGTACCAGAATTTTTGGACCTGTAACCCGGGAGCTAAGAGAAAAAAACTTTATGAAAATAATTTCATTGGCACCTGAGGTGCTTTAGGGGGTGTCTGTTTTGAGCAAAAAAAAGATGCATGTAAAAAAAGGCGATCAGGTTTTAGTTTTATCTGGCAAAGATAAAGGGAAGCAAGGCAAGATTATGACCGCTTTTCCCGCCAAGCACAGGGTTGTGGTAGAAGGGATAAATATTGTCAAGAAGTATGTTCGTCCACAACAACGTGTGCAGGGCGGGATACAAGAGCAACCTGCAGCAATTCATAGTTCTAATCTGATGCTGATTTGCTCTGCTTGCAAAGCTCCGACCAGGGTAGCTAAAGGACAATTGAAAAATGGTTCTTGGGTCAGAGTTTGCAAAAAATGTGGAGAAAATATTGATAAGTAGCAAGTGAGATGTGGGAAGTGGAAGGAGGTTGGTGCTATGGCACGATTGAAGGAAAAATATCGTAATGATATTATTGCTGCCATGATGACCAAGTTTAATTATAAAAATCGCTTAGAAGTACCTAAGCTGGAAAAGATTGTTTTGAATATGGGGGTTGGCGAAGCCAAAGAAAACTCCAGAACTCTGGAGGCTGCGGTTGAAGAGATGGCTCAAATTGCTGGGCAAAGGCCGGTTATAACTAGAGCTAGAAAATCTATCGCCAGCTTCAAAATCAGAGAAGGAATGCCTATTGGTTGCAAAGTAACTTTACGTGGAGATAGAATGTATCACTTCCTTGACAGGCTGGTGAATGTGGCTTTGGCCAGGGTGAGAGATTTTAGAGGAGTATCCCCTAAGTCCTTTGATGGGCGTGGAAACTTTGCCTTAGGAATCAAGGAGCAGCTTATTTTTCCAGAGATAGTATATGATGCAATAGAAAAAATACGAGGTATGGATGTAATCATTGTTACTACTGCGAAAACAGATGAAGAAGGAAGAGAACTTTTACGTCTGTTTGGCATGCCTTTTAGAACATGACTTAAAGGAGGGAAGATAACAGGTGGCAAAAAAATCGTTGATTGCTAAAGCTAAAAGAGAACCTAAGTTTTCCGTTCGTAAATATAATCGCTGCAAATTATGTGGGCGCCCCAGGTCTTATTTACGCAAATTCGGCATGTGTCGTCTTTGTTTTCGTAAGCTAGCCCTAGAGGGGAAATTACCTGGTGTCAAAAAGGCCAGTTGGTGATTTGGAGGTTAGAGGTGAGAAGTTGGAAGTTGGACGAGGACTAGGAACGAAGGACTAGGAACGAGTTAGTAAGTTAGTTAGTAATAAGTAACGAGGAGCTGGACGGGGATAAGTTGGAAAGGAACCCTCTGGGGGGTCTTCTAACCTACAACATCCCACTTCCCACCTCCAATTCAGTAGGGGCAATCCCTTGTGGTTGCCCGAGTGACTAAGTGAGTAAGTGATTGAGTTATTAGGTAAGTGAGTAAGTGAGATAAGGAGCTGATGGATTGATATGACTATGTCTGATCCCATCGCCGATATGCTTACAAGGATTCGTAACGCCAATATGGCCAGACATGAATCTGTTGAAATCCCAGCGTCAAAGACAAAGTTAGCTTTGGTTAAAATACTAAAAGAAGAAGGCTTTGTTCGGGATTTTCGCTTTAGAAGCGGTAAGCGATATAGCGTTATAAAGGTGTTTATGAAGTATGGGCATCAAAAAGAAAGAATAATAAGTGGTATTAAAAGGATAAGTAAACCAGGACTAAGAGTTTATGCGCAGAAAGATGATCTGCCTAAAGTTTTGGGCGGTTTGGGCATTGCCATAGTATCCACATCCCAAGGAGTAATGACCGATAAACTTGCCCGGCAAAAGGGTATTGGCGGAGAAGTACTTTGCTATGTGTGGTAAGGAGGTGTGTTTTTAGTGTCTAGAATAGGATTGAAACCGGTAGATATTCCGCAAGGAGTGGAAATAACTCAGGAAGAGAAATTTATTACCGTGAAAGGGCCTAAAGGTGTTCTTTCGCGAGAGTTGCCTCAGGAGATGCAAATTTTGATACAAGAGGATCAAGTGCTGATTAAGAGACCATCAGATGAGAAACGGCATCGTGCCTTGCACGGCTTAACCCGTAGTCTCTTGGCCAATATGGTAGAAGGTGTAATACAGGGGTTTAAAAAAGAACTGGAGTTGGTGGGTGTAGGTTACAGGGCAGCTAAACAAGGGAAAAGTTTGGTTCTTACCGTTGGCTACTCTCATCCTGTGGTTATAGAGCCGGAAGAAGGTATTGAAATTGATGTTCCTATACCTACCAAGATTTCTGTTACCGGTATAGATAAGCAGTTGGTTGGTAATACGGCAGCTCTGATCCGTCGGGTGCGAGCCCCAGAGCCGTATAAGGGTAAGGGTATCAAATATCAGAATGAGCATATCAGGCGTAAAGTTGGTAAGACTGGCAAGTAAATAGACAGAAAGGAGCGAGGTACAAGTGTTGCTTAAGGAAAGTAGAAACAAGTCTCGCTTAAAAAGGCACCGCAGGGTACGCAAGAAGGTGCATGGTACTTTGGCTCGTCCTCGCCTGAATGTGTTTCGGAGTTTGAAGAATATCTACGTTCAGGTTATCGATGATTTAAGTGGGCATACATTGGTGGCTGCTTCTACTCTGGAATCTGTATCTCAAGAGCAGAAAAAAGGCTCTGCTGCTAATAAGGATGCTGCCAGAATGTTAGGAGAATTGATTGCTGCAAGGTGCTTGGAAAAAGATATAGAGACAGTTATCTTCGACCGTGGAGGATATTTATACCACGGACGAGTAAAAGCACTGGCTGAAGGGGCGCGAAAAGCAGGACTTAAGTTTTAGAGGGTAAGGGAGTGAAGGCTTTGCAGAAGAAAAAACCTATAAGAAAAAGAGAAAGAGAACAAAAAGAGCAGGAGTTCAAAGAGAAAATTGTTCGCATTAATAGAGTAGCAAAAGTTGTTAAGGGTGGACGTCGTTTCAGCTTTAGTGTTTTGGTAGTGGTAGGAGATGGCAAAGGTCGCGTAGGTTCTGGTCTAGGCAAGGCCGGTGAGGTTCCTGAGGCTATTCGTAAAGGGATTGAAAAAGCCAAGAAAAACCTTATCCGGATTTCGCTGGTTAGCACCACTATTCCTCATAAAGTAGAGGGGGTAGCGGGAGCAGGGAGAGTTCTTTTAAAGCCTGCTTCTGAAGGTACGGGGGTTATTGCAGGCGGTCCTGTCCGGGCTATTTTAGAGTTAGCCGGGGTTAGGGATATCTTAACTAAATCCCTAGGATCATCTAACGCTCTGAGTATGGTTAATGCAACCATGTCTGGTTTAAGAAGGCTTAAAACCGCCGAGGATGTTGCTAAATTAAGGGGCGTTTCCGTAGAATCCTTGCAGGGATAGGAGGAAATAAAATGCTTAAAATTACTCTTATTCGCAGTCTTATTGGTAGAAATAAGAAACAGAGAGATACAGTTCACTCTCTAGGTCTCAGAAAAATAAACCAGACCGTT
>CAZIRG010000056.1:0-9152 GCA_964541505.1 uncultured Syntrophomonadaceae bacterium
AAAGGTGATATAAGCTTAGTAGGTCCAAGACCACTGCTGATGGAGTATTTGTCGTTGTATACTCCTGAGTAGGCCAGGCACCACCAGGTAAAGCCGGGCATTACCGGTTGGGCACAGGTGAATGGTAGGAATGCCATTAGTTGGGAAGAAAAGTTTGCCCTAGATGTTTGGTACGTGGATAACCGGTCATTTTGGCTGGATATGAAAATATTATGGTTAACGTTTATGAAAGTGATTAAGTCAGAAGGAATCAGCCAGGAACCGAATCTAGGCAAGCAAGAACAACTAAAAACCGTCTCTACTTATTTTACCTGTTTTAAACGGAGAGAAAGGTTGAACAAATGACTACTGCCAACAAACGTATTTATTTATCTTCTCCCCATATGGGTGAGTGGGAACAAAAATTTATTGCTGAAGCGTTTGCTACTAATTGGATTGCTCCGCTTGGGCCGCATGTGGATGCTTTTGAGCGTGAGTTGGCTGAGTATGTGGGGGTTAAAGGAGCAGTGGCACTTAATTCTGGGACAGCTGCTATTCATCTGGCACTGCGGTTTTTAGGTGTAGGAGCAGGTGATGTTGTGTTTTGTTCAACACTCACTTTTGTTGCCAGTGCTAATCCTGTTTTGTATCAGGGGGCGGAACTGGTTTTTATTGATTCTGAACCGCAGTCCTGGAATATGTCGCCGCCGGCATTGGCACGGGCTTTTACAGATGCCGAAAAATTGGGACGGCTGCCTAAAGCAGTTATTATAGCTAACCTGTATGGACAAAGTGTTGATATGGCTGCAATTATGCAGATTTGTAACCATTATGGAGTGCCGGTAATTGAGGATGCTGCTGAATCTTTAGGTGCTACCTATAGGAAGAAGGCTAGCGGTACTTTTGGTAAGTTTGGTGTGTACTCGTTTAACGGTAATAAGATTATCACTACCTCCGGCGGGGGGATGTTGGTGTCGGATGACTTGGCAGCATTGGAAAAAATACGTTTTTGGGCTACTCAGGCTCGGGACGCCGCTCAGCATTACCAGCACAGTGAGGTGGGGTATAATTACCGTTTAAGTAATATATTGGCAGGCATCGGCAGGGGGCAGCTGCGGGTGTTGGCAGAGCGGGTTAAGGCCCGCAGAGCTGTTTTTGAACGTTATCAAGCTGCGTTTGCTGCTGTAGATGGTTTTGATTTTATGCCAGAGACTGCATATGGACGTTCTACCAGGTGGTTGACAGCATTGACGGTGAATGAAAACCGTTGTGGAGTTACTGCTGCAGCTATAATAGCTGCTTTGGCAGACCAAAATATTGAAGCTCGCCCGGTATGGAAACCTTTGCACCGCCAGCCGCTCTTTAAGAATTGTGCTTACTATCCGCACAAAATAGCTGAAAGTATTTCGGACAGACTTTTTGAAAACGGGCTTTGTCTGCCGTCGGGCTCTAATTTAACTGAGCCTGAACAATCTCGAGTAATCAGTTGTATTAAAGAATGTTTGTGCCATTGGAGATAGAGCGAGGCGGTAGATCGCCGGTCTACCGCCTCGCCTCACTAGGGGACTAACTTCTTATTTAGCCTGATTTCCTCTCTTTGCACCGATTTCACCGATTTTTCTTAATAGACAGCGATATCCGTAACTTCCCGTGCAATCAGAGTTGCTTTTACTTTGCTGATCAATTCGCCGCCGCTGGTGAGAAAGATATTTTTAGCCAAAATGTTGTCCATAACTGCAGTTACGTCAGCAGCTACCACTGGTTCAACTGGGTCGGCAATATTAAAGCTTACATTACGATTTTCAGCATTCTTAAAAACTAACTGTAAAGTTTTGTTCATTTGCTTATTCTCCTCCTTTCTTTAAAGTTTACTCTTGAGGGAGAGGTGAACTCCCCCCTCCAACTACGCAGATACCAAATCAGCTTGGTCAATGCGCCTTACTGTGTCCACAACATGCATCTGCAGAGATGCTAATCCATCTGCAACAGATTTTACATCCACATCAGTAGCAGTAGGCTTAATATTGCTAAAAGTACGCAAGCGAAAGATGTCTTTTCCTTCTGCGGTAACACCTGTCTTTAGCCTGAGCTGCAAGCGAGTGGCCAGTGGTAAATTTATAACAGCCATTGTTTTCCACCTCCTTCTATCGGTTGATTTAATTTGGAACAGCTTTATCTTAGCAGGGTGAAAGCAGAAAGAAAAATGATAGTGGAGGAGTGAGAGGAGGGCTATTTCTGTCTTGCAGTGATGGTCAGACAGAAAAAAGAAACCGCCTGCCCGGACGGGATTTCCGGATAGGCGGTTTTTATGGCGAATAGGGGTAAATAGGAAGCTTGTTCTGCAAAGCATATCATATTGTCAATGTGCTAATAAATATGAATTTGCGGGTTTGGTGAGCATAGCAAAGGTCTAGCGTTATTTGTAGTTGGAATAATCCCCCATTAATTCATCAACTTCCATGATATAGGTAAGCAAAAGGGCTACTGTTTCATATAACTCGGGCGGGATTTCCTGCCCTATTTCTAATGCAATCAGTGCTTCAACCAGAGGAGTGTTTTTTTGCAGAGGGATTTTGTTTTCTTCGGCTAGGGTGATTATCTTCTCAGCTAGTTTCCCTTGCGCAGAGGCAACTACTACAGGAGCTTTTTTTGTTTTCTGATCATATTTTAAAGCGACTGCCTTTTTAAAGCTGTGTTTTCCCAAGGTGTAAAGGCTCCTTTCGGTTTTTTATATATTTTCTTTTAATTCCCTTACATTTCCTGCTTGTGGCTATAAAACGATATTTTCATATAGTGAAAGCCTATTTCGTTGACAGAAAAGAAATAGGCTTATATAATGATATAGTAAATATTTTAGAAACGAGTTTCACAATGTAAAAAATAAACGGAGGTGCGGAGATGAAGGAAGAGGCTATGGTTAGCATGGTTAGTTCGGAAAGGTTGACAAAGCAAGATGCTGGTTCTATGATTTTTTTATTGCAGCAAATCCAGGAAAAACATAATTATCTGCCGGAAGATGTTTTAAGAAAAGTTGCTGTAGAGAGAGATGTTCCTCTCATTGATATTTATAGCCTGGCTACTTTTTATAAGTCTTTCAGCTTAACTCCCAGAGGCAAGCACAAGGTGACGGTTTGCACTGGTACAGCTTGTCATGTACATGGAGCACAGAAGGTTGAAGAAGAAATTTCTCGCATTCTGGGTGTAGAGCCGGGCAGTACTACCAGGGATGGCGAATATTCTTTGGAGAGCGTTAACTGTTTGGGTGCGTGTGCCCTGGCTCCACTGGTGACTATAGATGGAGATTATCATGGAAATATGACGCCTGCAAAATTGTATGGTCTTTTTGGCGAAAGGGTGTCGGATAAAAAATCAGCGAGGTGTCATTGTCAGAACGAAGTAATAGCAGCTATTTGAGAAACAGGCCGAAGGAGGGTGCCGGCATGAGTATTGTGCATACCAGGCTAAGAAAACTGGCTGACCTGGTCAGACTTCAGGGGATTCTTGCAGAAAAGCGTAAAAAAAATAGTACTTATCTGGCAGTCTGTGGCGACACAGGCTGTACTGTTTGGGGTTCAAAAACAGTGAAGGATGTTTTCCGCAGCTATTTGCAGAAAAAAGGTCTTTCTCAAAAGGTTGGTCTAAAGTTTACCGGCTGCCTGGGACTTTGTGAAAGCGGTCCTGTGGTTATTGTTTATCCGCAGGAAATTTTTTATCAGAAGGTTAAAGAGGAAGATGTTGCGGAAATTATAGAAAAAACGATCTTAAAAGGAGAGGTTATCGAGAGGTTGCTTTATAGTGACCCTAAAACCGGAGAAAAGTTTATCAAGGCTAGTGAGATTCATTTTTACAGCAAGCAAAAGAGAGTGCTTTTGGGTAATAATTGGCAGGTTGATCCCACTAGTATTGAAAATTGTTTGGCTTTGGGGGGATATACGGCCACAGCGAAAGCCTTAACAGCGATGACAGGCGAGGAAGTTATTGCCGAAGTTAAAGAGTCTGGTTTAAGAGGACGGGGGGGAGCAGGTTTTCTTGCCGGGCTCAAATGGGAAGAATGCTATGCGGCTAGTTCTGATTGTAAATATATTATTTGTAATGCTGATGAAGGTGATCCAGGGGCTTTTATGGATAGAAGTTTGTTGGAAGGAAACCCTCACGCTATCTTGGAAGGTCTGATTATTGGCGGCTATGCTATAGGTGCTAAGGAAGGAATAGTTTATGCTCGGGCGGAATATCCCACGGCTATAGCGAAACTGAAAGCAGCTATTTCTCAAGCAGAAAAATTGGGGCTTTTGGGAGATAATATTTTAGGTTCTGGTTTTAGCTTTAATGTTTCTGTTAGTACTGGGGCAGGTGCTTTTGTTTGCGGCGAAACTTCGGCTTTGGTAGCGTCTATCGAGGGACGTATCGGGGAGCCGCACCAAAAACCTCCTCATCTGGCAGAACAGGGGCTTTGGGGGAAGCCGACTCTAATCAATAATGTAGAGTCTTTAGCTAATATCCCTTATATTATTCGTTATGGAGCTGAAAATTATTGTTCTCTGGGGACGGAAAAGTCAAAAGGAACTAAAATCTTTTCTTTGGTGGGGAAAGTTGTCAATACTGGATTGGTGGAAGTTCCGCTGGGAATTTCTTTACGAGAAATTATTTTTGATATTGGTGGAGGTATTAAAGATAACAAAAAGTTTAAAGCGGTGCAAACAGGTGGCCCTTCGGGAGGTTGTTTGCCGTTCTGGCTATTAGATAATCCTGTTGATTTTGAAGAGTTGAAAGCTGCTGGTTCCATGATGGGTTCCGGTGGGATGATAGTTATGGATGAAGATACTTGTATGGTAGATATCGCTAGGTATTTTTTAAGTTTTCTGGCAGATGAGTCCTGTGGCCGCTGTTTTTCCTGCCGGGAGGGTATCAGCAGGATGCTGGAAATAGTGGAGGATATAGTTTCCGGCAAGAGTTCAATGGCACAGCTAAAATTCTTAAAAAAGCTGGCAGTTGTTGTTAAAGATTCTAGTATGTGTGGCTTGGGGCAGACTGCGGGCAATCCGGTCTTATCTACTATCCGCTATTTTGAAGATGAATATGAGGCTCATATTTTAGAAAAAAGATGTCCGGCAGGAGTATGTCGTGATTTGCTTACTTTCAGTATAGAAGCAGAACTCTGTGTAGGGTGTGGTATGTGCCGTCAAAAATGTCCGGAAGAAGCCATTGAGGGGAAAAGTAAGGAGCCACATAGTATCAGGCAGGATAGCTGTATAAAATGTGGTATTTGTCTGGAAGAATGTAAGTTTAATGCTGTTGTGAAGAGATAGGAGGAGATGTTCGACGTGATAGAGCTAACCCTTGACGGTTTAGAAATCAAGGTGGAGGAAGGTACTACTTTGCTGGAGGCAGCTAGATTTTATGGTTGTGAGATTCCTACACTTTGTGATGATAAGGGTTTAAAACCCTACGGAGCATGCCGGCTTTGCCTAGTAGAGATTGGTCCGCCAGGAAAATCCAAGCTGGTAAGTTCATGTACTTACCCGGCTAGGCCGGGATTGATTGTCAGGACGTATACAAGACGAGTGGCAGAGGCCAGGGGTTTACTTATAGAGATGTACCTAGCTACCTGTCCTTCCTCGAAAACCATACAAGACTTGGCTGCAAAGTATAGTGTGACACAGGTACGTTTTAAGCAGAAACATGAGGAATGTATTCTCTGCGGTCTTTGTGTTAGGATGTGTGAAGAACAGATGCAGGCCAAGGCTATTGGGTTTGTCAACAGGGGGAAAGAGCGGCGCATTACTACTTCGTTCGATAAAAAATCTGATGAGTGTCGTCTTTGTGGTGCCTGTATGTATATCTGCCCTGTATGTGAGGCGAGATGTCAGGGGCCACAAGAAGAAAGTGCTATTTGTAATGCTTGTCTTAATCTTGCGCCACCTTGTCTGGAACATTTTGAGGATGCGATGTGTTATCTGAATCCTTGTGTGGGGTGTCAGTTACCAGTTACCAGTTGACAGTTGACAGTTGAAAGATGAAGAGACGAAGAGATGAAGAGGCGAAGAGACGAAGAGGGGTTTTTGTAACTTGAACTTATAAAATAATTATAAAAAAGGAGATTTGATTTATGACTTTTTCTAGAATAAATGCTTCTGCTGCTACTTTGACAAAGAACCGTACGGAAGGCTCTGTGAGTCCTTTCAGCGGCATGTGTGTGACCTGTGTTGATGGTTGTGTAGGCATGTGTGATGTGGGGAAATCGGCTTATCGCGGCCATGAAAATATTTACCCCCAACCTTTTGGTATTATGACCACGGCAGCAGAAAAGGATTATCCTGTGGATTATTCGCATTTTTCTATTATGGGTACTGCAGTGGGAGCAGTGGGTATAGAGGCTGATAGTGACAAAGCTATTTTTCCGGCTGTTAAACTGGAGACAAAGATAGGTCGGGGAGAAGGTATAAAATTAAAACTGCCCTTTGTTATCCCGGGTATAGGATCAACAGATGTGGCCAAGAACAATTGGGAAGGGTTGGCTATAGGTGCGGCACTTACAGGCACTATCCTTACTATCGGGGAAAATGTTTGTGGTATGGATGAAGATGCGGTAATCAAAAACGGTCAAATTATAAGTACATCAGACCTGGCAAGAAGGGTCAAACTTTTTCAAGACGCTCAGAAGGAAGGTTACGGGGCAATTGTTGTGCAAGCCAATGTAGAGGATACCAGGTTGGGAGTACAGGAATATGCTATCAAACAGTTAGGTGTAGAGGTAGTAGAACTTAAATGGGGGCAGGGTGCCAAGGATATTGGCGGTGAAGTAATAATAACCAGCCTGGAGAAAGCTCAACTGCTTAAAAGGCGCGGTTATGTAGTTTTGCCTGACCCGGAAAATCTAGCGGTTATTGCTGCCTTTAAAAAAGGTGCTTTTAAAGGTTTTGAAAGACATTCTAGGGTGGGTATGGTGGAGTTGGAGTCATTTTTACAAAGGGCAGAAGACCTCAGAAAAGCTGGAGCTAAGTATGTTTTCCTGAAAACAGGTGCTTATCGTCCGGCAGACCTGGCACGTGCCGTTAAATTTGCTTCTTTGGCTAAAATCGATTTGTTGACTGTAGATGGGGCTGGTGGTGGTACTGGCATGAGCCCTTGGAGAATGATGAATGAATGGGGTATTCCTTCGGTAGAGCTGCATTCCCTCCTTTATCGTTATTGCAAGAAGCTGGCTGACAAAGGGGAGTATGTACCGGATATAGCTCTGGCAGGTGGGTTTACTTTTGAAGATCAGATTTTTAAAGGGTTGGCAATAGGTGCTCCTTTTGTCAAACTTATTGGTATGGCACGCGCTCCTATGGCTGCGGTCATGGTAGGTAAAACCATTGGGAAGCGGATAGAAATAGGCAAATTACCTGTCTATGTAGAGAGATTTGGGCAGAGCACAGAGGAAGTTTTTGTAACTGCTGCCGAGCTCAAAGAGAATCTAGGCGAAGAAGCCTTTAATCAGATTCCTGCCGGTGCGCTAGGTCTCTATACTTATTATGAACGCCTGGCACAGGGGTTAAGGCAGCTGATGTGTGGTAATCGTAAGTTTGCCCTTGAATATATAGCCAGAGATGATATTGCAGCTTTAACCAGGGAAGCGGCAGATATAAGCGGTGTTTCTTACGTGATGGATGCGGATAGCGAAGAAGTAGAGAAAATCCTGGCGATGTAGGTTAGCAGTCTGCGGACTGCAGTTGACAATTACCAGTTACCAGTTACCAGTTTACAGTGGTTACGGGGGGACGGACGGGGGGGTAGTTACCAGTTATTGGTTATCAGTGGCTGGAGAGTCCCCTCATCTAGAAGAACCCTGAACCTTCGTAACCTTCGTAACTCCTGTAAACTGTAAACTGTAAACTGGTAACTGTAAACTGTCAGCCGTAGGCTGACTATACGTTAAAGCGGAAGTTAATAATATCGCCATCTTTTACCGGGTATTCTTTTCCTTCTAGTCGCAGCTTTCCTTGTTCTCTGGCAACTTTTAAGGAGTTTCCTAAGGCTTTAAATGTTTCGAAGTTTATTACTTCGGCACGGATAAATCCACGTTCAATATCGGAGTGGATTTTACCGGCTGCTTTCTTAGCAGGTAAGTTTGCGGTGATTGTCCAGGCACGGACTTCGTCTTTGCCTACCGTAAAGAACGAGCATAAGTGGAGGAGCTTATATATAGCTTTGGCTAGTCGGGCAATTCCTGATTCGTTTAATCCATATTCGGCGAGAAAATCTTTTTGTTCTTGTTGAGCCATCTGGCTGATATCTATCTCTAGACTGCCGCAAAATTCTACCAGGGGGTAATCGGCATTTTTACAGAGAGAGATTAGTTGTGTATGCCCATCATAGTTCTTTTGCTGTATTTGTTCTTCATCAATATTTACGGCTACAAGTATAGGGAGGAAAGAGAGGAAAGCATAATTTTTAAGCACCGAAGAATCAGCCGTATTCCATTTACCAGCTGAAATTGGTTTCGTTTCCTCTAAAAGAATTTGGCAAGCTTCCAGGATACGTTGTTCTTCAGCGGTTCTTTTATGCTTGTTCTTTTTTTTTGCTAACAGGGATTCAACCTGGCAAAGATCTGTTAGAATCATCTCATTAAGGAAGTCAGCAAAGGCTTTGTCTGGAGTAACTGGTTCTTGCGACCATGGGACAGAGGGATCACGGTGAGCTCGTACAACTACTGCTAAGGCATCGCAGGCTTTAAGTCGATTGGCTGTTTCACCGGCGAGTTCACAACCGCTGCCTAGAGAAGGGAAATCCGCAAATTCTACAGTGGCATAGGTGGTTTTCTTTGGTTTAAAAACTTTTGCTAATTCTTTAATACGTTCATCAGGTATATGAGCTGCGCCTTGGGGAACGCCGCCTTTGCTTACGGTTTGAGAAGAGGCTCCGGTTAAAAGCTGAAATAATATAGTTTTGCCGGATAACGTTGGACCAACAATACCGATTTTCATACTGTTACACCTCACATTGCATTGCTTATCATAACGCATTGAAGAGTAAAAGACAAGCTTGAATTGCCAGAGCTGACGCCTGACTTTTAAGATGCAAGCATACCAATGCGGACGAGCAAAAGACAAGGTAACTACTTGAGCCTTGCTTCTGTAGCAACACCACGTGTGTTGGAGGTGAGAAGTGGGAGGTTAGAGGTTAGAAAAACA
>CAZIRG010000057.1:0-9151 GCA_964541505.1 uncultured Syntrophomonadaceae bacterium
AAGAAAAATGCACAGCTCTGCAAGGGGTACCCACTATGTGGCTGGAAGAGCTGGCTTCTCCGGATTTCCACAAATATGATTTAAGTAGTTTGAGAACTGGTGTTACAGCTGGTTCACCTTGCTCTGTTGAACTTATGCGTGAGATAAGAAAAAAGATGATTGTTGATATAACTGTTGCTTATGGTCAAGCAGAATCTTCTCCGGCAATTACCCAAACCCGACTTGGGGATAGTGCTGAAAAACTAGAGAACACTGTGGGACGACCTATTCCCGGTCTTGAAGTCAAAATCTTTGATCCGGAGACAGGAGAGGAATGCCTGACTGGTGTGCCAGGAGAGATTTGCTTGCGTGGTCATGCGGTAATGAAAGGTTATTATAAAATGCCCGAGGCCACGCAAGCTGTTATTAGTGCAGAAGGGTGGCTGCATACTGGTGATTTGGGCAGGATGGATGAAAAAGGGTACCTGAAAATTACTGGCAGACTAAGAGATATGATTCTCCGAGGAGGGGAAAGTATTTGGCCACGAGAGATTGAAGAGTTTTTGGCAGGACATCCCAATATTCAGGAAGCACAAGTTGTCGGCGTTCCCAGCCATAAATATGGTGAAGAGGTGGTCGCCTGCATCAACTTATTGCCTGGTAAAATGGGTGTAGAAGAAGAAATAAGAGAGTTTTGCCGAGGCAAAATTGCCACCCAGAAGATACCCAAGCATATTTTTTTCATTAAAGGATTTCCGGTAACAGCCAGTGGTGAGGTGCAGAAGTTCAAGCTGAGGGAGTGGGCTATCAAGGAGCTGGGGTTGGAGAGCGAAGAGATGGCCGAAGCTGCTTATAAACAAGCAAAAAATATTTCCGGCTCGGCTAGAGGTGTCTATCGGGAGTTGAAGAGGCAAGGGAGGTTTTAGGGAACATCTTGGAGAAGATATAGTTACTAAACTTAAATTAATAGCTTAAAGGCAGGTATTTGTCGTGTTTAACTAGAAAAGAAAAAATAGGTAATGGAGGATTTTGTTTTGCAAGTAGAGAAGTTTGCTTTGCACTCCAGTGACGACATTGTTATCAAAGGAGAAATGGTAAAAACTAGCAGTAAAGAGGGGTATCAGAAAAAATATCCCTCCTTGATTATCTGCCATGGCATTCCTCGTCAGCGTCGTTTGTCCGAGGAAAGAAACAATGGTGGCTATAGAGAAATAGCTCGTTTTTTTGCTGCACAGGGGTTTTTGAGTGTAATTTTTAATTTTCGAGGAACGGGGGAGAGTAGTGGCAACTTTGATCTCTGGGGTTGGGAGAGAGATTTGA
Source organism: uncultured Syntrophomonadaceae bacterium (assembly GCA_964541505.1). Lineage (GTDB taxonomy): Bacteria > Bacillota > Dethiobacteria > PWVN01 > PWVN01 > CAZLTH01. The sequence goes on from CAZIRG010000057.1 coordinate 1,300, forward strand.
ACGCGGTTCTTGACTTGGTTTTAAGACAATCGTCTGTTTCTACTGAGAATGTATCTTTACTAGGATTCAGCGGTGGAGCGGCAACGGCTTGTGTTACAGCTGCAAAACGATCTGCGGTAAAAAATCTTTTGCTGCTTGCCTGCCCGGCAGATTTTGATTTCTTGTTTGATAGTCGACCGGTAGAGGTAATTTTGCAGCAGGCTAGGGAAACAGGAATTATCAGAGATGCAAATTATCCACGAGAAAAGGAAAAATGGTTACAAGAACAGAAAAGTTTTCGACCCGTAGATTATATTTCTCGAGTGCCTCCTCGCTGCTTTTTGTTGCTGCATGGCAGTAAAGACGAAGTGGTTTCTTTGGAACATGCGCATAGATTGCATGCTGCTACCGGAGAAACAGGAGAATTGTTGATTATAGAAGATGCTCTACACCAGTTGAGAGGTTATCCTGGGGTTTTGGAGATTTGCCTTGATTGGCTGCGAAGAAGAGAGAAGGGCTAGAAAAGAGCAAAGCGAGTTTCTCATTTAGCACTTTAACCTTCTTATTACGGTGGCTTTCAGCGAGAAACGCTCTTTGCTCTGGTTATAATATGCCCGGTAGATAAATAAATATACATCAAACACAAGTTGGAAAATTTTTTTAGAGGGAATAAAAGTAACTACTTGAGCCTTGCTGCTGCAGCTTGAGAGCAACGCATGAGATAATTTTAAAAACAGCTCAATAGACCTGAGTAGTTACGAATAAAAATTAAAAAGGAGAGAAAAAAATGATTAAACCAGGTTTAAAGGGAGAGGCAACAATGGTTGTGGAGGTTGGCAATACGGCTATTGAAGTAGGTAGCGGCAGTGTGCCTGTTTTTGCAACGCCGATGTTGGTGGCTATCATGGAAAATGCTGCTATTAATGCTCTTAAAGGCAATTTGGAGGAAGGTTCTACGACTGTGGGGGTGGAGATCAATCTAAAACATTTGGCGGCTACTCCTATTGGCATGATGATTATGGCAGAGGCAGAACTTGTAGAAGTAGAGGGACGACAGCTGACTTTTCGGCTAAAAGCTTTTGATGATGTCGAAAAGGTAGGAGAGGGAACTCATAGGAGATTTATTCTTGATCAGGAAAAATTTATCAAGAAAGCAAATATGAAAAAAGTTGGTTAGGGGTTAGTTAGTTGGATAACGAACAGGGCAAACAGTCTTGGTGAAGGTTATAGCCGAGTTAGGAGTTCGAGAGAAGTTAGAGGAGATACACAACAGATACGTTAGGTGAAGGGCGAATGATAAGAGACAGCTATGGTAGAAAAATTGTTAAAACAGGTTGTTGGCTAGGTCTTCATGTTTTGCATAAATATAGTCTACTAGTTGCTTTTCCCAATAGTGATAAAGCTGATGTTCCCAGCGTTTACTAATTCCTAGAAGTCTTTTTTGCTTATTTTTTGTGTAACGTGATTTTTCTTGACTATGAGAGCAACCACAGGCATCTAAAAGACAAGAGTTAGGAGAAATTTTTTGTATAACTGCTTTTAGTGCTATTTTAAGAGGAGAAGAAGGTACGGGGAGAAAAACTTCTTGCAGAGAACTATTCAAAGCTTGTTTATTCTTTTTTTCAGCCCATTTAGCGATGGCAAGTGTGAAAAGTTGTTCTTGCATGGCCTGGTTTAAGGTACAGTGATTAAAAAAAGGCAACGGCAAGGAAAGAGCATTTCCCGGTAGGATAATTCTGTCTAAGCAGTTAAGTTTATGGCGTAAGTTTTTCAAGAAAAAGGAGAAAAACTCCTCTGAAAGTAAGAATTCATTTTTTTGCTTAAAAGGGCATTTGTAGAGCATGAAGGATTTATTATTTTCAATGGAGAGAGTTAGGGCAGCTAGTTTTTCATATATTTCCCTAGCGAATAAAGCACATTGTTCACTTAAGACTTGTAGAGACTCCTGTAAAACATGCTCTGTTTTGCTTTCTAGAAGTTGCTGCCAGGTGTTTTTGGGAGTAAGTTTTATTTTTTTTCTGTTTATCATTTGCGGTTCGGATTGGATAGTTTGAGGAAGCATGTTGCCACCACCTTTAGTTAATGATATTCACTATCATAATGTTAACTTATTATTAGATTTTTGTCAAATTTTTTGTTAAATTTATTCTAAAGAAATTTTTTAATTAAGACGCAGATTTAATATGATGAAATATGATTTATATGAAAATATTAAAATTATAAATCATAAAAAATCATAAAATATCAGCGTCTAAAAAATAGTGTCCATTCCATTAACTTATTTCCTAACAGTTTGCTAACAGCTCAATAAAAGTTTATCCTAAAATTTAGTTAATTATTATGATGGGATAATTTTTATAAATTTCTTTACAGCAACCTCTCAAGGAGATATAATTGTTGATAGCAAGTAACGTTATCAAGCATTTAAACTGAAAGGGGTTATTGGAAGTGGCAGCAGAAAATAATGAATCTCAAAAAGATAATAATTTAGGAGAGAGGATGAGTAGTGTGATTGGTGATAAAAAAGTAAAAATACTTTTGCTAGGTTTTGGGGCGGCAGCTTTGGCTTATTATGCTTGGCCAAAGATGCGCAGCAGCGTGCGCCCCGCTTTGGTAAAGGGTTTGCAAAAAACCATCAAACTAGCAGAGAAAACTGTCCAAGGGGTAGCTGTTTTAAAAGAAGATATGGAAGATATAATAGCAGAAGCACAGGAAAATAACAAAAAAGAAGGGCAGGAAATAGCAGAACAGGAATTGGAATTGGCAGAGCTAGCACAGAAAACTGTGGAGGAGTCTGTGGGGGAAGAGAAGAGTTAACCATGCATATACTACATAGTTTGCCGGGGAGAATGCGGTTGCAAGTGCCAGGTTTAAAAAGGAATCGAGTTTTTGTGAGAGTATTGGAAAGAGAGTTAGTTCTTCTCTTACCAGAAATAAAAAAGGTTGTTGCTAATCCATGGACAGGCAATTTGCTGTTGCTTTTCCCGGAAAACAATCTTTCTTTTGATGATGTGGTATCTGAAATTGAAGTTATTGTCAGGCAGCGAGATTCTTGGCTGGATGTAGATTTGACGAGTAAAAGTCAGTGTCAAAAAGAAACTGCTGTGGCATTACAAAACCCTGCTAATAACAGTGTGGCAGAGCTAGAAGAATTAGGATTACGCAAACAAATTTGGCAATCTGTAGCTGTGGCTGCTGTGTTGGGGGTTATAGCTATAAAACGAGCTATTTTAGGACCGTCAGCTATTGCCAACAGCAGTTTGGTTTTAAACCTTTCAGCTTGGACTACAATTATTGCCGGTTATCCTATTTTCCGTAGTGGTGTTGACGCTTTACATGGTAAACGAATTAATAATGATTTGCTGATTACGGTGGCCACATTAACTTCATTGCTGTTGCGAGAAAGTTTTACTGGCCTGGTAGTAGTTTTTTTGGTGAATCTATCTTCTCTTTTTCAAACTATTACTGTCAGTCGTTCTCGCACGGCCATTCGTGCTTTATTGGCAAATAATAAAGAGGAAAGAGTTTGGGTGCTGCGTCAAGGGGTAGAGGTAGATTTGCCTTTAGAAGCAGTAATTGTAGGGGATATAGTAGTTGTACAAACAGGCGGTAAAATATTGGTAGATGGTAAAGTAATAAACGGTGAAGGAAGTGTTAATCAAGCAAGTATTACCGGTGAATCTTTGCCGGTATTTAAGAATCCGGGAGACGATGTTTTTGCCGGTACTATTGTTGAGTCTGGAAATATCTATATTGAAGCTACTAAAATTGGCGATGATACGGCACTTGCGCGTATTATTCATTTAGTAGAGGAAGCCCAGACACACCGAGCTCCGATTCAAAATATTGCTGATCGTTTTTCGGAAAGATTTGTGCCTTTTTCCTTTTTCCTTTCGCTCTCAGTCTTTATTGCGACTAAGGATATAAAACGAGCCATGGCTATGCTGATTATAGCTTGCCCTTGTGCAGTGGGTCTTTCTACGCCGACTGCAGTTAGTGCGGCTATGGGCAATGCTGCGCGCAATGGTATTTTGATTAAAGGTGGAAATTACCTAGAGATAGCCGGCAGTATTGATACGGTACTTTTTGACAAAACAGGCACGGTAACTGAAGGACGCCCTAAAGTCAGCCGGATTGTATCATTGCACGAAGAATATATGCCGGAAGATGTTTTGTCGCTAGCTGCCTCGGGAGAAATGCACTCGAACCATCCTTTAGCCGGAGCCGTAGTGCAAAAGGCTCGAGAAATGGAACTGGTGATTCCGGAGCATACTGATGATGAAATTATTATCGGACATGGTATTAAAGTAATGATTGATGGAACTCCTTTGCTAGTAGGGAGTGGGCATTGGATGGATGATATGAGGATATCTCGTAAGCAGGCTGATTTTGAAGCTGAGCGTATGAAAAACATGGGGGAAACAGTTCTTTTTGTGGCTAGAGAAGATATTTTGATTGGTCTTATTGGCATTGTAGATAATCTGAAACACCATGCCAAGGAGGCTATTGATATTTTGATGAGTGAAGGCGTTTTAAAAACCGGTCTTCTTAGCGGCGATCATTACGATTCGGTAGCTGTAGTTGGCAGGAAACTAGGGATTGAGGATATCTATAGTGACCTGATGCCGGAAGATAAGGTGGCAATAGTGCATAGTCTGCAGGCACAAGGTTGCCGGGTGGCGATGGTAGGTGAAGGAGTTAATGATGCTCCGGCATTAGCAGCAGCTGATGTAGGAATAGCTATGGGTACCCTAGGTACTGATGCAGCTATTGAAACGGCGCCGGTAGTACTCGCCGGGGATAATCCTGTAAAGGTGGCCCAGTTAATAGTGCTGAGCCAGCGCACTACAGAAGTAATTCACCAGAATTTTTTCTTTGCTGTAGGCATCAATTCTTTAGGTATTTTAGGAGGAGCGATGAGTTGGATAACACCGCTTACTGGAGCGCTTCTTCATAACTTAAGCACGTTAGGCGTAGTAATTAATTCGAGCAGGTTGCTTTTTTATCCCCTAGAGTTTAGGGATTAGGGGAAGTGGGAAGTGAGAGGTGAGAGGTGTCTATTTGCTAGTATTAGGGATAAAAAACGAGGGATGAGAGGGGAGATTTTGTAAGAGTTTTTTAATTATTTCTGTTGCTTCGCTGATTTGCCCTTGCACTTCCAGTTGAATACGGATAGCTTTGTTAGCAGTGACTATTTTATTGACGCAAAAAATATGGTTTAAGCTAGATCCCAGCAGGTTATGATTAAAAAAATTAGCCAGGACAGGAATTTTTTCAGTTTTAACAATAAGTTTGGTTTTTGCATTATCCTCTTTTATGGTTAACCAGGGAAATGTTTTTGTTAGCCAAGAAAGGGGATCTGTTTTTGTGAAAATAGTAGCTATGCTCATTCCTAGTCGCCCTAGAGTGCCATCAGCTACCAGTTGAGGTTTTTGATTTAAGGAAAAAATTAGTTGGGGAAAATTACCTTGCCAGCGCAGAGCCTCTAGGGAGAGGCTTAGAGTAGCTGTGCAGGAAAATTTGTATTGGTTGATTTCTTTTTTGATTTTAATTTCGTTTTCTTGCAAGGAGAGGGAAAGGGGTTCCACATAGAAAGCAGCTGTTAATTCTTGTAAAAGTTTTTCCGAGAAATATAGGGAACCATCTTTTAATGTAATAAAAGTATTGTCCAAAAAAAAGAGGGTTAAAGCTGTTTGTAAGTGAGTGAAGTCAACGTGCGATAAATTTTTTAAAGCCTGTTTCAGTAAGTAATTTTTTAACCACTGCACACAAATATACTCTAGGAATTGTGAAAAAACCCTTTCTGGATCAGCGTCTTTTTTTAGGCTATCGCCTTCTGCTTCTATAGGAAGACGGACTAGCTCTGTGGGATTGTTTGATGACATAATTAACACCTCTCAAGCATTAGTATATATGCTTTTAGATTTGCTTGTCAACGCAACCAGAGTAATTGCCAGTTTTTCTTTACTCCGGCAGCCAGTGATTTTCAAAAATGACAGGTTGGAGTTGCTTCTGTGTGTAAGCGTGGACTACCGTTTCTTTGATTAGATCTAGGCGAGTGACAATGATTGTTTTCTTTTTAGCTCCGGCGATGCTGAAGGGAACTAGGTAGGTGTTTTTTAAAGCTAAGAGTTGCTTAATCTGAAATACTAAATTTCCTGCTTTGCCGTTGGCTGCCAGAGCCAGAACAATTGGTCCAATTTTATTTTTTAATATTTTGGAGAGAATATAGGATGGACAAGGAGCAATTACCAGCAGGTTAAAATTTGTTGTTTTTAGAGCCAGGCTTTCTTCCTCTGTTGATATTTCTATCATTTTTTTGCCAGTAATCTTTTGTAAATTTTCTTGCCATTTTTCAGTGTTCTTCTTTTTTCTGCTATCAGTTAATAAGCAGGGAAATACTTCAGCCCCCTCTTCTAAAAGCTTTTCTATTTCTTTGCAGATCTGCTTTATATCGACATGGCTTTCAGGCAAAAAAAAGCCAATTCGCTTTTTAATGAGATGCAATTTCCCACATCTTCGCCTCAGTCCCAATTTTCACATAGGCTAGACTGATTTACTCTTTAGATACTATGTTATGCCATCTGAGGAGGAGAAGTGCTTGTCTTAGGATGTATAGTTATAGCTCAAGAATGTTTTCTAGACCGTAAACCAGCTGATCAAGTTCCATCACTTTTTGTACGGCTAATATTACCCCGGGCATGAAGGATTTGCGATTAAGAGAGTCGTGTCTGATGGTTAAAGTTTGTCCTTCATCGCCTAGGATAACTGTTTGATGAGCCACTAATCCGGGTAAGCGTACACTGTGGATGTTTATTCCTTTGTAGGATGCTCCTCTGGCGCTAGGAATCTTTTCTAGTTCTTGTCGTTCCGGATTCTTTTTTTGTTCGCTTCGTTTTGCATCTATCATTTCTGCTGTTTTTATAGCTGTTCCTGAGGGGAAATCAATTTTTTGATTATGATGCATCTCAATTATTTCGACAGATTGCATATAGGGCATTGCTCTTGCTGCTAAGACCATCATTAAAACGGCTCCAATGGCAAAGTTGGGAGCAACAAGGCAGCCGACGCCAGCACTTTCAACCCACTTCTTTATTTTGGGCAGATCGGCTTCGGTAAGACCGGTAGTGCCTACTACCGGTCTTACTTTATGAGCTAAGATTGTGCTGATATTATTCATCACTGCTGTGGGCACGGTAAAATCAATTACTACATCAGCGGGTGCTGCTGTCAACAACTCTTCCAATTGGGTAGATATTTTTACACCGTGCTCTTCTAGGTTAGCAAGCTTGGTTTTATCTTCCGCATGGTGGCAGATATCTACTGCGCCTACCAGTTTTAAGCCAGACTCAGCTGTAACGGCACGGATAACTTCTTGACCCATATTGCCAGCAGCACCATTTACAATAATTTTTATTTCTGACATCAACTTTCACCTCATGTTTGGTTAGTTGGTTAGTTGGAGCTCTCTCTTCCTATTTTATTGTTGCTCCTTGTTCTTACTTAATTAACTTGCAGCCGCCTGCCTGCGACTGTTTGCGTGCAATGTGCAGGCAGGTTGATTTACTCACTAACTAAGACTATATTTAGACAAAAAAAAGAGAAATCCTGTAGTTTTTTAAAAAAAACAAGGAGATTACTCCCCTAGTTTCTTTTTGCTCCAGCGTCCTGCCATAAAAAGAGCCACAGCGGCGATTATTTTTGATAAAATTCCTTTTCGCTTTGCCCTTTGGTTTAGCCATTTCATTCTTTAATCCCTCCCTATTTTTTTATTTTATTTTACCAGATATGTATTATAAGTATACGTATGAAAGCAACTAATTTAAATTATTAGCAGTTATGAGGATAAGAGGATAAGAGGATAAGAGGATAA